>CAJOPI010000211.1 GCA_905236275.1 uncultured Lachnospiraceae bacterium
CGTAGCTCGCTACGCTTCATTCCTCTTCCTTGCAATTGAAAGTTTATCCTGCGCAATTGTACATGTTATTTATCTACAGTTCCTAACTCAATTCATAACTAATCCTGAAATCATTACCCTTTGCCTCTACCCTGCCGATTGCTCCGGTTATTATCGGGATTGCCGGAGGCAGATGCCCCAGGTCTATATCCATAACTATCGGCACGCCCATATCCTTCAGCACGCGTTTTACAGCCCCATGCCTGTCAAGGCGCATTAAAGGCTCATCGAAATGATAGGGTCTTCCGATAATGAAGCCTGCTGCCCCTTCGAACCAGCCTGCTTCCATCAGGTTCCAGAGTGCCCTGCTCATTGCCATCACATTAAGGTCACAGGCCTCTAAGAACCATATGATGCCGTCTTTTTTATATTTTTCTATAAATTCTTTTGTCTTGTCAAATTTTGTTCCAACCAGGATATTCAGGCAGTCAAGGCAGCCTCCGAGAAGGCGGCCCTCCATTTTTATGCCAATCTCCTTATCCTTCGTCGGAAGGAAATACAGGCTTTCTTTTTCCGTTATATTATAGCTTGCCAGAGGGTCCGTATCTTTAAGAGACTCTTTTTCCCAGCCGTCATAGCCCGTAAATTCAAGCTTTTCACCCGAGAGCAGTGCCCATGCGTCCTCTACAGCCTTATGCCATTTTTTCTGTCCGAAGGTTCCTGCACAGGGTCCGTAGATTGCTGCCGTATCCGTCAGCGTTGCCGAAAGATAGGTGAAGTTGGTATTGTCAGAATATCCCATGAACCATTTCGGGGGAGCTGCCTTTATTGCGTCAAAATCTATATAAGGAATATCTTCGCACATCAATTCTCCGCCGCCGCAGGATATGAGGACATCGCTGCTATCTGAGGTCATTGCATTGCTGAGTTCCCTACCGCATTTTTCAGGACTGGAACTTATACCGATTCCCTCTGCCTTTCTGCAGTTTTCTCCAAGCCAGGTTTTATAACCTTTTGATTCTATTATTTTCAGCGCGTTATTGAAAGCACTTTCGTAGGGTTCCCCGACACAGCCGAAGGAGGGTGCGACGAAGCCCACTGTTCCGCCTTTGCGCAAAAATTCCGGATACCGCATATTTACGCTCCTTGAAATGAAATATAGGTTTTCTAACAATCTATTTCTTTATGAATACAGCCAGGTCAATTAATATGGCGGCGATGGTTAGGAAGCTGCCGCCAAAAAGACAGGCTGACATTACCGGCAGGCTCATGCGTTTTCTGAACACTATGCCGTTTATCAGGGCTACAAGCCCTATTGCCAGAAATGCATTGCTTACAAGTAATATAATGAGCATATTAGAATTCATAGTCTAAGCACACTCTCGATTTTGTATAAGGACGCACCTTGCCGTTAGCTACTTCGAGATGCTCAGGATGTATCGAATAGCCCTTGAGCGATTCCTCATCTTCAAAGGTCGAATCAAGCATCACGTCAGCATTCGAACTTGCGAGGATTCCATCTGCATTAACGTGTATTTCCTTAAGTCCGGGAATCTTTCCATTGAGGCCTTCAAGTCCTTCCTTGATTCCCTTTCTTATGTTTCTCTTCTCTTCTTCCGAGTATTCGTCTTTTAACTGCCAAAGTATAATATGCTTTACCATCTTATTTCCCTCTCCGGATACGTTTTTTTTCATTATAACATAAACCCCCGGAAATTTTAAATTTTCCGAGGGTTTTATTAAATGATGTTAAGGTCAAAAGTGATGTCAGGGATTGTTACGCACGTGTTCGCTCTCGTCACGTGCTTTTCTTATGTCAGGTCTCGAACCAGTCTCGCTGACCTTTCCTGTTGCCTCGCAGCGAACCGTAACTCTCTGGGCACCGCCGATGGTACAGGTAAAAAGCGTCAGATCCCATTCACCTGCGTCCATTGCGTCAACGTCACCCGAGCCTAATGTTTCAAGGTAGGTCACTTCATAATAGTAGCTTCTGCCGTTCATATCGGTAAAAATCACTTCATCCGCAGTCGAGAGGTTTTTAAGCATTCCGAAATGTTCCTGATAGTTGTGCCCTGCGATTATCAGGTCATTTGTGGAAACCGAACCTTTATAGCGGCATACCGAAATTTTGGCATTTTCCTTTGACCATTCGCTCTGTACGGGAAGCGTCAGGGCGAGTGAAGGGATTTCCACGATGCCGACGAAGGTTCTGCCATCAATATCTACCATCGGCATATCGCCCCTGTCCTCCAGGACTTCTTCGGGAACCTGCGCCATTACCGCATCGAGTGCCGACGATGATGCCGTACCCGCACGTCTGTTCTCTTCCAGGTTGTACCAGACGAGGCTTGCCGCCGCCAGTACACAGAAGAGTCCCAAAGCTATAAGAATTTTTCCGAGAAATCTTTTCATCTGTCTTTCCTGTTCATCCTGATTCCTGAAACAAAAAGAATTATTCCTAAAATAATGAGTATCGGCAAGGGCCACCAGAGCTGTCCCGTCTGCGGAAGAAGCCTGTCTCCGAGAACTCCTGCCTCGATATCACCAAGGACTCCCGCTGCCGCCTCGACAGCATCTCCCAGAACTCCTGCACTGTCCGTCGAACTTCCGGATGAACTTCCGCCGTCATCATCATCGTCATCATCATCATCATCATCATCACTGCCGGTAGGATTCGAGGGTGTATTGCTTTTATGAGGCTTACTCGAAACATAGCTGTTCGTAATGGTGAAGGAGGTTCCGCTGCCGCTGACCAGAGACTTGTATTTCTTTATGGCTTCCTCAGCAACCGACCAGCTGTGTCCCTTTTCCGATTCCCACGAATACTTCCAGCTGTTGGAGCTGTTCAGCGTCACTGTATTGTAAAGACTTCCGTCACAGTATATATAAACCGTAATACTCGACGGTCTTTTACTGCTGTGTCCGCTGTCATCCCACCTTTTATAAACATAATATTTTTCAGGATCTTCATTCTCTCCTACCCTTTCCACCTTCGGAACAACAGTCAGCTCATAAGTCGTGCTTCCGTCTTCATTATAGTAGGGCACACTCACAAGTGATTCCTGGAATGAATAGGTATATTTATCCAGCTTTACGGAGTCGCATTTAATAAAATAAACTCCCTCCGCAAGACCCTCGAAAACATCAGTTCCGTCAGAGCCCGTAGTTTCGCTCGCATAAGGTGTTATCTCGCCCTTGTTGACATATTCAGCTATCTTCTTTACAAGCTCTGAATTGTCGAGGTCTGCTTCGTCTGTTGTTACCAGATTCTCATTTTCGAGCTCAGTTACGGAATAGAGATTAACCTTCACGTTTGGAATATCCAGCTCCTCATATTTCGCATGAACCGTCAGCTTCCCGGTTTTACCGGCTTCCGAAGCTTCCGCCCTGTTTAGGAAAAGGCATAAGAAAAGCGCAAAAAGGATTGCCGGAAATCCGTATTTTATTATATTTTTCCTTTTATCTGAATAATAAACCATCTCAACCCTCTTTGCTCCAAAATACCTTTTACCTTTTCCTGAACAGCTTTGATGTCATTATCATAAATATTATAAAGGTTATCGCAAGTATCACTCCTGCAAGCACAAGCGCAACCGTAATCATGCTTACCCTCGTTCCGTCGGCAGGAACTATAAGTCTTGTCTCCTCATTGTAATCAACCCTGTGTCCGCGCACCAGAAGCCTGTGTGAATTTACTCCGTAGGGCGTGCAGGTAACGAGCGTAACGTAATCCTTGCCGTCCGAAATTCCAAGTCCCTCCGTTTCCTCCGGAAGCACTATATTTATCTGGTCTACCTCGTAGGCAAAGGTTTTATCCATTATATGAAGAAGAAAAGTGTCACCTTCTATCATCTGGTCAAGGTCTGAAAGAAGCTTCGAAGAAGGAAGCCCCCTGTGCCCCGAAAGTACAGTATGAGTACTCTCTGTTCCCGTAGGAAGCGAGGTTCCGGGAATATGACCGATACCGATTGCAAGCACAGACTCCTCATCCCCATGGTAAATCGGCAGCTTAACCCCGATAGTCTCTATTTCGAGGTAGCCCATCATTCCCGTCCCCGTAGGATTCAAGTAGCTCTCATACTCAGCATATTCCTCTTCCGAAAGATTGTAATTCACAAGACCGGAAGTAAGCCTTTCATTGTAAGCTGTGGCTGCTTCCCACATGGCTTCATAGTCTTCCTCCGATATTTCGGAAAGCTGTTCTTCATAATCTTTGATAGCCCCCGACTGATGCAGGGAATTTATATAGTTACTGACAGAAGGATAGAGAAAAATACACAGCCCGACTATAAATATCATGGCGAAAATTATATTTGACAGATTTTTCTTTAATTTCCGCATTCCCTTATCCCTCATAAAAGACTTTTCGTCCGAACACTCCGCCATCCTGTGACAGACAGCGGAGAGAAATATTATTATCAATAATTATTACTCGTCGGAAGACTTTCTCTTCACGATAAATGCTGCAAGCGCGGCAATTATAAGTATTCCACCGATGATGTAGAAGATTGTCGTACCGATACCACCGGTTGAAGGAAGAACTGCACCTGTTCCATTTGCAACATATACTGTATGGTCTTCTCTTGAATTTACAAGATACTCGCCATCGGCAGCATCCGTATTCTTTCTTGTTATCTGCACCTCAATATCATCTGTAGTGCGATTGTATCCTGAAGGAGCAGCGGTCTCTCTAAGGTAATATTTTCCTGCATCAAGCCCGGAAATAACAATATCACCTGTAGCGGTTGTAGTAAACTCTGTAACTATATCTGCCTCTGCATCATCAGAGGTTGCTACCCTGTAGTTATTTTCAGCAGTATTTACAAGACCGATTTCAACCTTATTATCCGAAAGGAGGCTGAAGGTTGCTCCTGCAAGGTTTGCAGAGGTTGAATCACTTGCGCTGTACTTGTGAAGGTTAAATTTATAAACATAAGTATCTGTATGCTCTTCTGTCGTCTTGTTACCTTCGCCATATTCAAGATAAACATCATTTGTTTCCTTGTCATAGGTTACTGCTTTCTCATTTACGGTAGCAGTATAAGTAATGATGATATCCATATCTTCCATATCTTCCGTAAGCAAATCAAGACAGGACTGAGGAGCAACTATATCAAAAGTATCACCATCTGTCGGAGCGGTATCAAGAACAGCTTTAACCTGCGCCGTAAGATCTCTTTCATTTCCATCACTGTCTTTAAGAATTATAGATGTAATATCAGTAAAGTTGAGACCTTCTGACATTTTCTCGTGGATGACATAATTCTGTGCGCCGGCTTTTGCATGTACTGTAACCTTGAAGGTAACAACCTTTCCAACACCGGAATCGTTTGTTTTTCCTTCAGCATCACTTCTGTCCTCATCATAAACAATCTTTTCAATCGTAGGAACTTCGTTCTTTTCGCTTATTGTTGCATCAGGTGTAAGAGTATCAAGCGCAAGAAGTGTACCTACCGATGAATCCACAAGATAATAGCCGAGCGAAATATTGCTGAATACAAGTGTCGAAGTCGCGCCGTCATCATTCAAGGTTTCAGCAGCGTCAGTTCTCGTATAGTCCGGAGAAATTCCATTTTCTTTCGCAAAGGCAAGAGCAGCTTTAGCTAATGCTTTGGCAGCCGTCTCGTCTGAGAAATCATTAAACGAAAGTACTCCACTATCGCCTACCGTAAAGTATGTGCTGGTAAATCCCGACCAGTTCTCGCTAAGCTTATAAACACCCTCTGAAAAGCTATTGTCAGAGCTGACTGTTGAGCCTTCAAAGTCAAATATACGGTAAACATCGTAAGAAACATTGTTATCACTTACAGCATTATTGATTGTAAGTGTTCCTGTTGTCGTATCAGTGCTTGTCGTCGCAGCTGAAGCCACAGTTACTCCCGTAGTAAATACCATAGCTGCTGCAAGTATACCTGCAAGCATCTTTTTGAGTCTTGTTAATTGTCTCATTGTTACTCCCTTTCATAAAAATTCATCTTTGGTTTCATTTATTTAACACGCCTTGCGGCAATGTTGACTTATTATAGTTTCCTCCTGCGCACCCTCTTACAGATGAACGCAATCGCAATAAGCATTACAGCAGCTCCCGCCACTTTGTAAGGAAGAGTTCCCCTACCGCCGGTAGACGGAAGGACGTAGCTCGTTATCTTTCTGTTGGTTATTGTTACTGAGCCGAAGGAATTCTGCTCACTGTCAAAGGTCATTTCATAATCTGCGCTGTAATCCTCACCATTGTAACTGTAGGTCACCGAATAGGTTTTGGAATAAAGATCCTCTTCCTTTACGCAATAAATATATTTATTTCCGCTGACATCATATATCGGCAGATCATTAACGGTAACCGTCCAGCCGTTTTCCCTGTCAAGAGAGGTCTGAACCACATTATCCCATTCCGAGGAATCGGTTTTCCGCATTATCAGCACATTCAGGACCGCCGTATGCGACTCTGATTCATCCTGTCCCTGATTATCAAGCCATATCTTATTTACCGAGAGTGATGCCGTCCTCGTGTTTTCAAACGCCGGAGCTCCATCGCTGTAATCTTCATCCCAGTCCTCGATAAATTTGTTGTTATAATTAGCACTTGTATCAGGATTATCCCCAAGATAAAGTGATTCCTTTGCTATGATATTGTTATCATTGAAATCATTTTTCTCCGAATAACTGATATCTGCACCCAAGTAATAGAAGTCTTCATCAAGTTTTGTATCAGACGTATATTTCTCAGGATTCGTCATTTTTTCATAACTATATTCTTTCTCAAACTTCGTATACTTCTTCGATACAACAATCTGCAGGTAGTAAGTTCTCGAATCATAGGATATTCCGTTCTTTCCGTCATCCGTCTCGCTTATCTTGTAGATATAGGTTCCCTCATACCTGAAAGAAACAGCACCAAACGAAGCAAGTGCGTTCCAGACTCCTCCGCTTTTCTCCGCATCGACAGCCGATACTGTAGCGATCTCTTTTTCCGGCATGGGCTGACTGTCAAGCGATACATCATTTCCTGCCGAATCATGAGCACTATAGCTGACCGCTTCAATCCTGAAGCTGAATTCGAGATCAGAATCCCAGCTGTCACTGTTAAAATTCTTATTTATGACAATCGGTCCTATCGGTATGCTGTAGTAATTGCAAACCTGGACAGTCTGTGTATGAGAGTCGTTGTCAACTGAGCTGTCACCGACCTTTACGTTATCAGGTCCCGTATTATTATGGTTTTTAAGGTCAACAGAAAATACTTTCCTGTAATTATCCCCGCCTACACCATGCTGTTCATTAACGTTTGGTGCTCCTTCGGTATCAACAGTCAGATCATATTTGGTTACCCTGCAGAATCTTGCATCATCAATCGCCCTGCTGACATTTTCCTCAGGATGATATTCGAAGGTATAGCCATCACCAACTTCATCAACTGTATAGGTTCCTGCCGGTATTCCTATAAGCGTCCACTGTGCATTATGATTATATGCCACGTCATAACTGTTCCCGGTCGTATTGTGTTTCCCGTCAGAGTCTGCTTCTGCCTCGTATTCCACTGCCCAGCCTTCAACCGTTTCAGTAGAAGTCGTATAGCCTGTAAACACAATATAATTTCCGGTATCATTGTTGGTTACTCTGAATACAACATTTGACAAAAGAGCCGTTCCTGTCGCATTCCTGACCATCTTAGTTCCATAGTCATTGACTACCATCTTGTGGATTCTCAGGTTTCCTTTACCCGTATTGTAAAATGCCACATCATTGGCATCCCTGATTATTCCGTTCGAAGAATTATTTGCACCGTTTCCGATCCATTTAAAGTAGTTTAGTTTTTCACTTCCATCTTTTCGTGTATCTATTTCAGAGCCCTGTCTGTAATATCTTATGCCATGCTCTGTTCCTGTAGGATTATCAACTTTTACGATTATATAACTTTCATCCCTCTCAACATTCGCATCGGACACGCTGTTTTCGGTTATAACGAAGTAAACATTATTGTTATATATATACTCAGACTTTATGTTTGTCGTAAAGGAAATACTTTTTCCGTCATTCTCAAGACTGTCTGTAAGAGTTTCCAGACTGCCCTCGTTTTTCAATACCCTGACCGTAAACTGAAATTTATGATCTCCGGGGTCTCCGCCGTTCAGGTACTTATAAAGTCCCAGTGTCACGCTTCCATTACCTGAACTGTTATTGAATACAGGTCTGTTTTCATCAGTATATTTATTAGCGCAGCTTTCATCCGTATAATATACCGGTTCTGAAGCTATATAGTAATTCTTTCCATTATTTTTAAGCGTAACCGTAACTTTGGCATAGTAAACCGTCGTATCGGCTATATAGGCATTCCCGTTGCTGTCATTTATTCCGGCGGTCTCCGCTATTTTATAAATAAATTCCTGACTGTCCCCGACATTGCTTAGACTCGTGTTTTTATCATTGTAGGTAATCGTGCTGAAACTGATATCATGAGCATCATTTTCTACAGTCTCAACCTCTTCCCATGAATCCGAGGATTTTTCATATAATGTAAACTTAAAGCCCGATGCCGTTGCATAAGCACCGTCTATGTTCTTGTAGGCCTCTATCGTCGCAGTTCCGCTTATCTGCCTTATACCTGTGTAAATGTTGTGCCATTCACCGGAAGATATATATACGGTACTTGCGACAAGCCAGCCTGCCGAGGTTCCATAGTTATACCATGCCGAGGTCGGGGCAATAAAGGTTCCGACTATCGAACCGCAGGCATTTATCGTTGTGGATTTTGTAAAATTCCAGATGATAGTCTGAGCAACGGAACTGTATTCATTACTGTTTATCATACCATCTGTATAAGTGCCGTTTACACCATATTTAAACAGATTTATGGTTCTGTCTGAATCCACATTGAAAACAATTGTCTGTCCGTCGTTTTTGTAAATCTGCAGCCATTCAGCCTTCGCAATATGATCCATATCATCGGCAGTCATATTAACGTAATAGGTGCCGTCCACCCGGTCACGAATGTCAACCTTATACTTTGTATCACTGTTATTCGGGTCAACCTTTTCAAGATAGACTGTCTGACTTCTTGACGCGAGTTCCGTTGATGCAGCCTTAGCATAGGTAATCATATCCGACACGTCAGACTTTATCTCATCCGAGCTGTAGCTTGTATCAACCTTGAAATATGTCCTGTCATTTCCACTGTTATTCAGCTGACCGGAATATTCCTCCGGAATAAGGAAGTACGCCGGATATGAACCTCCTCTGTAATTCAGTGTATATCCCGATGCGATCGAGCCTATCATAAAGGTCTGTTCAGCTTCGTTCGTAAGATTGTTTCCGGTCTGGCTCTGAGCATTTGCAACAAGCTGTGCGGCGAAGTTTGTCTGCGAATCTCCGTAAAGTGAGAAGGTATTGGCTGTAATACCGAAATTTATCGCATCTCCAAGAACGGTTTCATAATTATCCGTTCCGGCTTCATGACTGTGATAGACTGTAATTGCATAAATCGAAAAACTCTCTTCACTGAACTCAATCTTCTCAGTTTCTTCAACCTCTGCCGTTGCCTCCGTAAGAGTCCTGACCTCGATATCGTTCGAACTTATTGCTGTAGCATCCTGAGTCGTCGTTATTTCTTCTGTTTCTTTCACTTCTTCCTTTATGGGAAGGTGTACCACTACCAGATCTTCCTTATTCTCGACGGAAAGCTCCTCTGAAAGCTGGTTTTTCTTAAATTCCACACTTATGCTGACTGCTCCCTCTTTCGGCTGGATTTCCTGCCCTTCCGAAATAAAGGCAATATCATACATGAGCGTATTGTTCTCAGTATGACGCAGCGATTCTTCCTGTCCTGCTTCTTCGGCAATTTCTTCTGCTTTTTCGTTCAGTGCCTCCATATAGGCATCATAATTATAGCCCTCAGTGTCCGCTGTAAGTTCTGTCACCTGAAGTTCTGCATCATCCGGAATTGCGGATGCTTCTTTGATTGTTGCCGTTATGCTTATCTTACTGTCTGAATATTTGTATTCGGTTCTGTTTGCGGATACACTGTTCTCGGATACACTATTGTCGGACACTGAATTGTCCGAAACAGTTTCATCCTCAACCGAATTATCCGATACAGCTTCTTCCTCTTCTTCCGCCGAATTATCAGAAACAGCTTCTGCGCTGTCTTCTGAAACGCTGTCGTTCTCGTCAGAATTTTCTTCTGCTGAATTTTCGGAAACACCGCTCGTTTCTGCTGAAATCTCTGTATTTTCTGCTGCAGCTTCCTCCGTTCCGGATTCAGTTTCACTCTCCCCATCATTGCTGTTGTCAGTTTCTTCAGCATTCTCAGTTTCTGAATTTCCTTCTACGGATTCCTCAGGCTCTGCTTCTTCAGCGGATTCTTCATTCTCACCGGAGTCTTCTTCTCCGCCTCCATCTTCGTTGCCTTCATCCTCATCGCCGTCATTTTCGTTCTCGCCGGAATCCTCATCCCCGTCAGAGTCCTCGTCCCCGGAATCCTCTATTTCTTCATCTTCGCCTTCATCATCATTTCCCTCGTTATAGGTCATTCCGATTTCGTCGGCGGTCTCTTCCGAAACCGCCGTAGCCGGCTTGTTCAGGGCATAAAAAGTTCCTATGCCTGCAAGCATTGCAAGCACAAGAATTATGGCAAGCCACTTTTTATATCTTTCATGCCGCGCTATGTAGTTTTTCGCACGCTCTAAGTCGATTTTACGCATATTCCCCTCTTCTTAGACGGCAGACCGCATATCCTGTCCTTCTTCTGCGGCTCTGCACCTTATAACTTTCCGAATGTCTTTAGAGGAAAGATTCTGAATATCGCCTTTCCTATAAGCTGTTCCTCTGAAACACATCCTACTGTCGAAGACCTCGAATCTATCGAGACGCTTCTGTGATCTCCCAGCACAAAATACCTGCTCTCAGGCACCTGATACGGGAATGTGATGTCGTAAGGCTCAAGAGATTTCTCTGACACATATTCCTCTTCGAGCTCAACACCATTTACAGTTACATTTCCTTTTGAATCAATATTTATCCAGTCGCCCGGATTTCCGATAACCCTCTTTATGAGCACCTTATTGTTGTAATAAAAGGCTATAAGGTCGCCCGTTTTGAATTTCTTTGTATTCTGAGCTATGATTATCTGTCCTGATTCCAGCGAGGGCGACATACTGTCCCCTGTAACCTTCAGTACAGTTATGAAGAAGGTCGATATCAGGATTGCTATCGCTATGACAAAGACAAGCACAAACATTGTACGTCTGAAAATCTTATTGTACTCATGCCTGCTCTCTTCTCTTGCAAGCTCTTTTTTCAATTCTTCTATACTCGGCTTGTATGCTTTTTCTTCTTTTTTCTCTTCTTTAGGCATTTTTATCCCTGATTTCCTGAGCTTCACGTTCTGCTTCCGCTATTATTTCCTTTGCCTTTTCCCTTGAATCTGCTACCAGAGCCTTTACATCACTAACTTCCTTCTCAACCTGCTGCCTCAGCTTTTCCTTGTAAATCTCTATTGACAGCTCTGCATCCTTCATAACTCCTGTAAGTGCAAAGCAGGCTTCCGCAAGAGACCCTGTATTCTTTATCTGTGAGAGCTGGTAGTCAACTTCCCTTCTTATTTCTTCTTTTTCCCTCTCCAGCCTGGCTTTGAGTCCTTTTATGTCCTTATCGAACTTAGCCTGCATCTCTGCCTTCTGCTCGTTGAATTTGCGCCTCATCTCGGCACGTTCTTCCTCGAAGTTCTTAAGCATTACGGCACGTTCTTCAGCCATCTCATGCTGCAGCTTCAGTTTTTCTTCCTGAAGTTCAGCTTTAAGTTCTTCCTCATGCTTCTTTGCCGCCTCTGCATCTTCCGAAAAGCCTATCATCATATTCAGAAGCTCTCTGCGGCTGAGTTTTCTTAAATCGGTCTCTGCCATTGCTTTTCCCTATAAAACTTTCAAAAATATATCAAGCGGTTGTTATCTGAAAACTTAGTTTACTGTTAAAATTTAGAATATATGACTATAGTGCAAAATGATTCCTACGGATTGTTTCGTGCTTCGCACTCCCACAATCCTCCCCCATATTCGCATTCTC
>CAJOPI010000212.1 GCA_905236275.1 uncultured Lachnospiraceae bacterium
CGTAGCTCGCTACGCTTCATTCCTCTTCCTTGCAATTGAAAGTTTATCCTGCGCAATTGTACATGTTATTTATCTACAGTTCCTAACAAGGTGAAATTCGGGGAACTTTTAATGGAGAAAGTTGAAAGGGTATTATTCATTAATACAATATGCGGGACGGGTTCCACAGGCAGACTTGTGACCGGGCTCATGGACTCGCTGGAGACGAGGGGCATAGACTCCATGTGTGCCTATGGCAGATGGGAAGCCCCCGAAAAATATAAGTCCTACAGGGTCGGAACAAATGTGGACGTTATAATTCATGGGGTTTTAAGCCGCATGACGGATAAGCACGCCCTTTATTCCAATTCTCCGACGAAAAAGCTCATTGAGGAGATAGAAAAATATAACCCCGACGTTATACATCTCCATAATGTTCATGGATATTACCTGAATTTCAAAATACTTTTTGACTATCTGAAGAGTTCGGGAAAGAAAATAATCTGGACGCTGCATGACTGTTGGACTTTTACGGGACACTGTTCCCATTACGAATATGTCGGATGTGACAAGTGGCTGGAGGGCTGCTATAAATGCCCGCAGAAGGACCAGTACCCGAAGACCATGCTCTTCGATGCGTCGAAGTCAAACTATGCCTTGAAGAAGGAAATGTTTACGGGGATAGAGAACCTGACGATAGTGACTCCTTCGAAATGGCTTGCAGGAGAAGTGTCAAAATCCTTCCTGAAGGATTATCCTGTGGTAGTCGTTCCTACGGGAATAAATCTCACCCGTTTCAGACCTGTAAGCTCGGAAATCCGCACAGAGAACGGAATCGGAGCACGAAAGCTGATTCTGGGGATTGCCAATCCATGGAGAGAGAGAAAGGGCTACAAGGACTTTATCAGACTTGCGGACATGCTTGATGACAATTACCGCATAGTTATGGTGGGGCTTAAAAAAGAGCAGATGAGAGGACTTCCGTCAAACATACTGCCTCTTGAAAAGACTGACAGCATAGAGGATATCGTCAAATGGTATACGGCAGCGGATGTTTACGTAAACCTGACCTATGAGGATACCTTCCCTACGACAAATATAGAATCAATGGCCTGCGGAACGCCGGTCATTACCTATAAAGCGGGCGGAAGTCCGGAATCGATAAACAGCCGCACAGGTGCGGTTGTGGAGAAGAATGACCTTGAAGGCGTGGTTAAGGCGATAGAAGAGGTCACAGAAAGGAATCCCCGGCGCGTCAGGGAATTCTGTCTCGGCAAGGCGAAGGATTATTCCGCTTCAAAGCGCTACGAAGAATATATGACCAAGGTTTACGGTCTTAAAAGAAAATACGGATGAAAAAATTTTGCAGAAGATTTAAAAACAGCATAATGGGATTATTTGCCGCCTGTGTTTATCTGGGCGGCTATCTCGCGTTATTCGGGCTTTTAGGCATAGACAACAGGCAGACGCGTGTGATTTCGAGAACCTCCATAATGATGACCATTACCTATGTAGGGGTCATCTACGTTCTTACGAGAATTTACGGCGGCTATGAGATCGGCAAGAGGAACAGGGCTCAGATAAGGCTTTCCATGATGCTCTCGCACTTTTTAACGGATCTTGCATCCTACGCAATCTTCGTGATAATGACCACGAATGACGAAAACGGACGGCAGATAGTCTTTCTTTCTCCATGGGCACCGATAGCCGCGTTTCTGATACAGTTTATACTGATAGTGCTTTTCGTATATAATGGAAACCGTTTCTTCAGCTGGGTGGTGCCGCCGAAGAAAACGCTGGTGATACTTTCGGAGCCTTCCGAAAAGACAAATGTTTTAAGGGTTATAAAAAACTCGGGTGAGCTTTTTGATATCACAAGAATAGTACGTTATGATGATGAAGAGATAAAAGGTCATATAAAAGACGCTGATGCGGTTTTCTTTTATGATGTGCCGTCGCCGGAAAAGCAGACACTTACGGAATACTGCTACAAGCACTTAAAAAGCGTTTATGCCAATCCTTCAATCTCGGATATAGTTACGAGAAGCTCGGAAAACAGGATGTTTGGCGACCTTCCCTTCTTTGCAAAGGAATTCTCGGGAATGACTATGGAGCAGCGGATTGCTAAAAGGCTCATGGATATTTTTATTGCCGCCTTTTTCCTGATAGTCACGAGCCCGGTAATGCTGATTTCTGCATTACTTATAAAAATGGACGATGGCGGTCCTGTATTTTTCCGCCAGGAAAGAGCCACCATCAGGGGGCGGGTTTTCAGCATATATAAATTCCGTACCATGAAGCTGAACTCTGAGAACATATCGGTTTCGGCGGATGATTCGAGAATCACAAAGGCAGGAAAATTTTTAAGAAAATACAGGATAGACGAAATACCCCAGTTCCTGAATGTTATAAAAGGTGAAATGTCGCTGGTAGGTCCCAGACCTGAAATGCTCGAAAATGTCAGTGAGTATGAAAGGGAGCTGCCTGAATTCAGATACCGGCTCAGAATGAAGGCAGGACTTACCGGACTTGCGCAGGTGACAGGACGTTACAATACCTCATCGAGGGATAAGCTTGTGCTTGACCTTATGTATATCGAGAATTTCAGCATAAGCATGGATGTGAGCCTTCTTTTTCAGACGGTACTTGTATTCTTCAATGCTGACGACTCGACAGAGGGCTTCGGGGCAAGAGAGACCGAAGAGGCGGAGGATACGAAGGAAGATCCGCTTATAAGCATAGTTACCGTTTCCTACAATTCGGAAAAGACGATAAGAAGGACGATAGAGTCAGTTTTAAACCAGACCTACGCCCGGATAGAGTACCTTATCATTGACGGAGCAAGTACTGACAAAACGGGAGAAATTGCGGAGTCCTACAGGAAGGCTTTTGAGGAAAAGGGTTATATTTACAGGATTTATTCCGAAAAGGACAAGGGCATATATGATGCCATGAATAAGGGCGTGCTTAAGGCAACAGGTGAGATAGTAGGAATAATCAACAGCGACGACTGGTATGAGGTTGATGCGGTTGAAAATGTTGTCGGGAGGAACAGGGTAGAGCCCTTCGACCTCTGCTTTGCTGACCTTAAAATGCATATGCCGAGCGGAGATACCTTTATAAAAAAGGCGAGGCTCAGGAATTATGTCACAAGCCGCGACTGGAACCATCCGACACAGTTCGTTAAAAGAACGGTATATGATAAACATCTTTTCCGTCTGAAAAACATGAGTGACGACATGGAATTTTATTTCAGGGTCAGGCGGGCAGGATACAGGATAAGCGTTATTCACGAAACACTGGCGAATTTCCAGATGGGTGGAGTTTCAAGCAAAATAAAGGCGGGTGAGATAATCCCGAGGATTGCACGCCGCTATGAAGTATACAGGGTAAACGGCTACAGCAGGTTTTATATATTTGAATGTGTAGCTTTTGAATTAATTAAATTTGTTACATCGAGGTTTTGACCGGAAACATGAGAATTACGTTTTTTTCAAATTATTTTAATCATCATCAGGAGGCACTTTGCAACGAGCTTTACAAGCTTTTGGGAGACGGCTTCACTTTTGTGGAAACAGAGGAAATCGAGGAATTCCGCTCGAAGATGGGCTGGGGAAAAGAGGCTGTACCGCCATACGTGCTGAAATCGCATACTTCGCCGGACAATCTTAAAAAAGCTTATGAGCTTGGTGAGTCAAGTGATGTCGTCATCATGGGAACGGCTCCGGAAGACCTCATAGAAAAGCGTCTTGACGAGGACAAGCTTACCTTCCGCTATTCGGAGAGACCGCTTAAAGAGGGCAGGGTGAAGGTACTTATCCCCCGCCTTACAAAAAAGTTTTACCACAATCATTTCAGGAACAGGAATAAAAATATACATATACTTGCAGCAAGTGCCTACTGTTCTTCCGACTATAAGTTTATGCGCTCCTATATCGGAAAGTGCTATAAATTCGGTTATTTTCCGAAGGCTGAGAAAAAATCCTTTCAGGAGCTTGCAAAATTAAAGGACAAGAACAGTCCCATGAAAATTCTCTGGGCAGGGCGTTTCCTTAAGCTTAAAAGGGCTGACATACTTCTTTATGCGGCAAAGAAATGCAGGGATGACGGTTATAAGTTTACACTGGAATTTGTCGGGGACGGTGTCGAGGAAAAACGCCTTGTAAAGCTCGTAAAGGAACTTGGACTTAAGGATATAACCGTTTTCAAGGGATTCCTTTCACCGGAAGAGACTAGAATGGAAATGGAAAAGGCGGACATATTCGTAATGACAAGCAATTTCCTTGAAGGCTGGGGCTCGGTAATCTATGAAGGGCTTTCAGCGGGCTGCGCGGTCATTGCAAGCCACGCGGCAGGTGCCACGCCTTTCCTCATAAAACAGGGCAAGACGGGTTATATTTTCAGGAGCGGCAGTGATGAGAGTCTGGCGGAAAAGCTGGAAATAGT
Source organism: uncultured Lachnospiraceae bacterium (assembly GCA_905236275.1). Classification (GTDB taxonomy): domain Bacteria; phylum Bacillota; class Clostridia; order Lachnospirales; family Lachnospiraceae; genus NK4A144. The sequence continues at coordinate 4,426 of CAJOPI010000212.1, forward strand.
TTTGAGAAGCCGCGAGCTTACAAGGGAAATCGGGCATGCGGCCTATGACAATATGCAGAAATACTGGAATCCCAAGGTGGCGGCTGAACGCATAGTTGAGATGTCAGAGGCAATGCTTAAGGGCGAAAGTGTTGAATATGCGCATGGTCCGCTGTCGAAATGCAGAGATATTTATAACAACTGGTTTAGAGAATGAAGAAAATCCTTTATTTAATGGAATACCCCATGGATCTGCCGGGCGGAGCGCAGCTTTCCACGAAAAGTATCTGTGATTCGATAACGGCGCAGACCTCCGGGGAATACGAGGCAGTGGCGGTATGTCCGGAGCTGCTTAAAAATAAGCCTTCCGACTATTCGTTC
>CAJOPI010000213.1 GCA_905236275.1 uncultured Lachnospiraceae bacterium
CGTAGCTCGCTACGCTTCATTCCTCTTCCTTGCAATTGAAAGTTTATCCTGCGCAATTGTACATGTTATTTATCTACAGTTCCTAAATTAATCTGATACTGTTCCGTCTATCGAATTGTAGTAGGCGAGTATCTTGTTTATCTTTTCTGTCGGAGTCTGAACCATTTCCATTGATACGTCGTGATTAGAGAAATCAATGATGGAAGAGACGAATTTTGACATATCAGCCTGAAGATAATAAGGACGCTCGAAAAGCTCGGGTATCGTATAGGTAAGGTTTGTGGTGATTATTTTGTCGATAATCTTTTCCTCGTAAGCGTCGTCAAAGGCTTCGAGACCGTCTGTAAAGATACCGAAGGTACAGCATACAAATACGCGCCTTGCCTTCATTTTCTTAAGCTGCTTTGCCGTATCTATCATGCTTCCGCCGGAAGAGATCATGTCGTCAACGATAATGACATCCTTTCCTTCTACATTGTCACCTAAGAACTCATGTGCAACGATAGGGTTCTTTCCGTTAACGACCTGAGTATAGTCACGTCTTTTGTAGAACATTCCTGTATCGACACCGAGTACGTTTGCGAAATACACAGCCCTGTTCAGGGCACCTTCATCGGGGGAAATTACAAGGGTATGCTCCTTGTCAATCTTCATATCTCCGATATTTGCAAGAAGTGTACGGAGAAACTGATAGAAAGGAGTAAAATTATCAAAACCGCAGAGAGGTGCGGAATTCTGTACAGACGGGTCATGCGCGTCGAAGGTTATCACGCGGTAAACACCCATTTTGTAAAGTTCTTCAAGCATATTCGCGCAGTCGAGGGACTCGCGGCTGGTTCTCTTGTGCTGACGGCTCTCGTACATGAAGGGCATGATAACCGTTATCCTGTGCGCCTTTCCGGCAGTTGCGGCGATAACCCTCTTAAGATCCTGATAATGGTCGTCAGGCGAGTAGGAATTTCTGAAACCATGAAGATCGTAGGTGAGCGAATTGTTCAATACATCAAGGAGTATATAAACGTCCTTGCCTCTGATGGTTTCATTAAGAATCGCCTTGCCTTCACCGCTTCCGAATCTCGGTACGGAGAAGTTTATGGTGTAATTGTCCATCGTGTAGCCTTCAAACGCGGGGGAATCGTGATGAGGCTGGTTGATTTCATGGCGAAAGTCCACAAGATAATCATTTACTTTGCTGCCGAAATCCTTTAAGCTGTCCATAACGATGATTTTCAAGGGTGCAGCAGGCATCTTGTTTTCGAGATACTTGTTAATTTTCATCTTAAAAGCTCCTATGGGGAAACAGATTATTTTTTCAGGGCATAAAAACCCAATAAGTATCGTACCATTTCAAATAAATCTATTCAAGTATTTGATAAAACTTTAACGTTGTACTACAATAAATTAAGGAGGTGCCCTTTATGAAGAAAAACAATCTCGATTATGACCAGTGGCTTGACTGGTTTATTGTTGACCATAAATTAAACATACAGGAAGTCATCTTAGAGGAAATCCTTGAAGGACAGCCCTATAAGGTTAAAATGGTGGATTTCCTGAATAAGACACGTCAGATGAATCCCCTTGTACAGCAGGCGGTGAGGGAAGGCATGTCTAAATGCGTCTTCACAGACAAGAGTGTTAGTAAATATCTGAAGGAAGCCTGTACGGAGCTTATAGTGGACGGAAAGCTGACCTTATGAGGATAGAAGAACTGAGAGGATTAAGGTCGGAGAAGCCTTCCGCTGAAATCGCCGTAAAGGTAAAGGAACGCTGGGACTCGATTGCAAAACCCCTTGACGGAATGGGAAGGTTTGAGGAGATTTTCTGCAGGATAGGTGCGATAAGCGGAACTCCTGATATAGATATCGAAAAAAAAGCCCTTATAGTGATGTGCGCGGATAATGGTGTGGTGGCGAAGGGCATAAGTCAGAGCGGACAGGAGGTTACCCGTATCTGCGCTGTAAACATGGTGGAGGGAACCACCTCGGTCTGCCGTATAGCTAAAAGGGCAGGAGTAAAGGTCATCCCTACAGATATCGGAATTGCCGGTGAAAGGATAGAAGGAATAAGGGACTGCCGCGTGAGGCCGGGGACGGAGGACTTTTCGGAGAGACCTGCCATGACGGAAAAGGAATGCCTGCAGGCGATAGAGTGCGGGATGGAGATAGTGAGGGAGCTTTCGGAGGAAGGCTTCAGACTTATCGGAACCGGTGAAATGGGTATAGGAAATACCACTACAAGCACTGCGGCAGCGGCAGCCCTTTTGGGACTTGATGCGGAAGAGGTCACCGGAAGAGGTGCCGGGCTTGATGATGAAAGGCTTTCGAGGAAAAAGGAAATCATAGCGGGAGCCATAAAAAAATACGGCTTCAATGCTGAATCAGATGCCTTCGAGGTCCTTAGGACGCTGGGAGGACTCGATATCGCAGGTCTTACAGGAGTATGTCTGGGCGGCGCAAAATACAAAGTCCCCATAGTCCTTGACGGAGTTATTTCCTGTGTGGCAGCCTTTATAGCAGAGAGGCTTGTAAGCGGGGTTAAGGATTATCTCATAGCCTCGCATCTGAGCAGGGAAAAGGTGGCGGTCAGGCTTCTTGAAGAGCTTTCGGTCGAAGCATTGATCGATGCTGATATGGCACTTGGAGAAGGAACGGGTGCCGTCATGATGATGGGGCTTCTTGACCTTGCTGCCGAGGTCTATGGGAGCGAGCGTCATTTCGAGGATATAAATATCAGTCAGTATAAGAGGTATTGATGTTAGTATTTGTTATAGGCGGAAGCGGCAGCGGAAAGTCCGAATGGGCAGAAAAAAAGGCAATGGAGCTTTCTGACGGAGGAAGAGCCCTTTATGCAGCAACAATGCGGAGGGACGGGGAGGAAGCCGAGAAGAGGATAGAGCATCACCGGAAGGCAAGGAAGGATAGGGATTTTATAACGGCGGAGCTGCCCTACGACTTAAGGGGGCTTTCGGGTTATTCCTCTGTGGCGGACACTGTGCTGATAGAGGATTTGTCGAATCTCCTCACAAATCTCCGTTATTTCAGGAATATGTCTTTCGAGACTGCGGAAGAGGAAATAAAGAGCCAGATAAAAGATCTTTCGAAAAATTTTAAAAATATTATAATTGTATCGAATGATGTTTTTTCTGACGGCATAGAATATCCGGAAGAAACGATGGGCTTTATAAGAAGTCTCTCCGGATTAAATATCGGATTCGCGGCAAGGACGGACCTTTTCGCCGAGGTGGTTGTCGGAATCCCGCTGATTAAAATCAAAAGTTAAAACAGGATATTTTTTAAGATGAAAATAATAAGATCACTGATCATCACTTTTGCGATGTATTCGAGGATACCGGTTCCGAAGACGGAATGGAACGCGGAAAATATGAAATATTCGATAGCCTTTTTTCCTTTCGTGGGACTGCCTATAGCTGCCCTGCTCTTTCTCTGGCACAGCTTCTGCGGCTTTGCGGACAAGGCAGTGCCGGATATGGCAGAGGCTCTGGTAGGACTCTGTATACCGATATTCATAAGCGGAGGGATACATCTCGACGGCTTCATAGATACCTCGGATGCACTTTCCTCACATCAGGACAGGGAAAGAAAGCTCGAAATAATGAAGGATGCACATACGGGAGCATTTGCGATAATAAGCTGTCTTTCGTACTGTGCTTTATTTATGGCTGCATATCTTGTGGTACTTAAAAGCAGGACCGAGTTTGGCATACTTGCGCTGGGCTTTGTCTTATCGAGGATAATGTCGGGAATGGGAGTGGTATTTTTCAAATGCGCGAAAAACGACGGACTTCTGCATACTTTTGCGGATAATACGGAGCTGGGCAGGACAAGGCTGATTCTCGCAATGGAGTTCATTCTCTGCGAGGCGGGAATGATACATATCAATCCTGTCGGTGCTTTTCTGGCACTCTTCCTGAATCTTTTATTTATTCTTTACTATTACAAAATGACGAAAAGGGAATTCGGCGGGATAACGGGTGATACCTGCGGCTGGTTTTCGTCAAATTCGGAGCTTTTGACGGCGATAGCGGCGGCTGTAGGGGTAATAATCACGAAAGGCATTATGAAAATATGAAGCTTGTTATAGGTGGACGCGCTCAGGGAAAAAGCGATTATGTAAAGGCAAATTATCCTGACTGCGTGGTTTTTGATGATTTTTCGGAATGGTTCAGGCAAAAGCTGTCTCAGGGAGAAGAGCCGGAAAGGGAGGCGGAGGAGCTGGTGAAAAGGTCTCCCGATATGGTAATCATCTCTGATGAGGTAGGCTCCGGAATTGTCCCTATGGATAAATTCGAAAGGGAATACAGGGAAAGGCTCGGACGCTTCCTTGTAAAGCTTGCAGACAGGTCAGAGAGGGTTGTAAGGGTTTTCTGCGGAATCGGGACGGTGATAAAATGATCAATACGCATCTTGCGGCTTTCGCACTGGGCTTTGTCCTTGACCTGATATTCGGAGACCCGCATTACAGATTCCATCCAATAGCACTGATAGGGAGACTGATTTCTTTCCTTGAGAAAATCCTTTATCCTAAAAAGCGCTCGGAGAAAAAAGAATTCCTGATGGGAATGATTCTTTTCTTCATGGTAGTTATCATAATCTGCGCTGTTACAGCTTTTATTGTCAAATTTTTTTATGCTGTCGGTACTCTTGCAGGGATACTTGCCGAGGCTATAATGGTCGGAAATTGCATAGCCATGAAGGATTTGAAAAAAGAAAGCATGAAGGTCTTTAAGGCTCTGGAAAAAGGAGACACAGAGGAAGCAAGAAAAGCCGTTTCCATGATAGTCGGGCGTGATACGGAGAGACTTGACGAAGAAGGGATAATAAAGGCGGCTGTTGAAACCGTAGCGGAGAACAGCTCTGACGGGGTTATCGCTCCGATGCTTTATTTAGCGATATTCGGACCCGTAGGGGGATTTTTTTACAAGGCAGTAAATACGATGGATTCAATGATTGGCTATAAAAATGACAGATATCTTTATTTCGGAAGATTTGCGGCAGTTGCTGATGACATATTGAACTTTATCCCGTCAAGGATGACGGCTTTATTTCTGATAGCTGCAAGCTTTTTTGCCGATGAGGAGGCTGACGCAGGAAGAGCCTTCAGGATATGGAAAAGGGACAGGCGAAATCATGCCAGTCCTAACTCGGCACAGGGAGAGGCGGCGGCAGCGGGTTCGCTCGGCATACGGCTTGCCGGTGACGCGTGGTATTTTGGTAAGCTTTATAAGAAGCCCTTTATCGGGGATGATATACGGGCGATAGAAAGAGAGGATATCGCAAGGGTGAACAGGCTTATGTACAGTGCTTCCTTCCTCTGCTTCTTCTTTTGCCTTACGGCATTGCTTTTCGGGAGTTTTTATGCATGGTGGTGACATTTACAGAAATGATATAGAGCTGGATTTTTCAGTCAATATAAATC
>CAJOPI010000214.1 GCA_905236275.1 uncultured Lachnospiraceae bacterium
CCTTCGCCCTTATCCACATCATTGACATAATATCGGACAGCATATCTTCGACATTGTAGGTCACTCTTATGACATCCATTCTGCCCGATTCGATTTTTGAAATGTCAAGAATTTCATTTATGAGATGAAGAAGCATCCTGCTTGCGGACTGGACATTTTCAAGATCCTCCCTCACCTCATCGGACAGAGACTCGTCCTTCATCGCCATCTCATTGAGTCCGATTATCGTGTTAATCGGAGTGCGGATCTCATGACTCATATTTGAAAAGAATCTGTTTTGGCTTTTCCTGAGCTTATCAATCTCCTCGCCGCGCTTTTTTGATCTCCTGCTCTCCTCCTTGTGTAGTCCAAGCGAAATATCAACCATGAGACTGACGGTAACGCAGACTACAATCAGCGAAATAAACGAATCAACATAGGCTATGGTTCTCTCATGCTCAACGACCATCTCGGGATGATAGATAGCCGTAAAATAGCAGAATGTACCCATTGCGGCTTCACACGCGTAATAGAAAAAACGTATTTTCCCTTCAATTACCATACTTATATAGAACACGCCGAAGAAGAACCAAAGCGGCGATCCTCCGTAGACTCCGCCTCCAGTGAGAAACGAAATCGGCAGCAATCCGAAAATTATAATAAACGCGGCTATGTTCAGACCTGCTTTTATCTTCTTGTATTTAAGAACAATTATCGTCATGACAAACAGCAGTACCCATCCTCCTCCGAGCAGGACAAGATCCTCTACTGTCTCTCCCAATATAACGCCAACCACAAACACTACCGCCATTGCGGTCAGGGCAACAATAGTCATGGCAATAAACAGCCGTTCATGTATATCTCTCTCATAATCATGTATGATTGTAATAAAGTTCTTTATCCTTTTCATACAAAACCTTTCTATACAACATCTGTATTATTTGCTGTCTTCTGCGGTATACTTATCAGCACCTTCGTGCCGACATCCTTCTCGCTCACTGCGCTCATAAAGCCTCCCAGCACATTCAGATAACCGTTGGCAAGCGGTATTCCTATTCCAATGCCTTCATTCTCGAAATTAGAGCTCCATCCGGTTCTTGAGAACACTGCCTCACACATTCCCGTCTCAAATCCGCGTCCCGTATCTGCAATCTCAACTCTGAGATTTATTCCGTAATCGCGCTCTAGAAACCCCATCTTTATATAAACATTGCCTTTTTTTGTATACTTGAACGAATTATCCGTCAACAGCGATAATACCTTTCTTATTATCGTAAAATCCCCGATCAGATATCTTGGCATTTCGGAGTCCATGCTGAAATTGAAATTCAGTCCCTTTTCCTGCGCACAGGTATTGAATTTTGAAACATTTACAAGCATGGCTGTCTCATACGTCTGCTCATTTAAGACAAGCTCTCCTCTTTCGCATTTTATGTATTCGTTGAGATTTACAAGCTCTTCCCTTACATCCTCTCCATTGTCGATTTTTTTCTTCATTATCTGCGCGAACCTGTCAAGCATATCCAGCTTTTCCACGTTCTTCCTCTCGAGTCCGGCAATGCTCACATCATGATGCTCCCCTGTATCCTTCCACACTCTCGAGAGATAAAGCACAGCGACACAGGTTACAACCATCGCTACAACCTGCCATATGAATCTGATCACTCCTGAATGTTCAAAAACAAACCCTTTATCCACCCCGACGAGAAACATATGAAAGACCATAGAACCTATACCGACCGCAAGGCTCAGATAAATGAGGTATATCTTCAGTGTCATAGAAAAAATCGTCATCGCCAACGCTACAATTATCGGAATCTCATACACACTCTCAGAGTGCGCACCATAATAGAAAATCAGTATGAGCATTATAAACGAGAATACAAGCTTTCGTCCGTTTTCCGTAAACGCTCCGGCGAAATGTATCCCCACGGACATGAGCACCACAACCGCGAGAACCGGTATCATCCACTTTTCCCATCCGATTGTAATGTTCTGTATAAGAAGAAAAATTGCGATAAGAATATCCGAAACAACCAGCAGCATCTGTGTCGCCTTGTTTATTTTGTCATTCCAACTAAACTTAGAGTTCATACGCCCCTCACTATTTTGTAAAAACAAGGAGCTGCCACGACACGTCGCAACAGCTCCAATAAGTTACTCATCAATCTTTTCTGAAGAAGAAAGAATGCTCTCTGGCATATCCCAACTCCTTATAGTTTATAATCTGCTCGGTACTTCCTATGAACAAATATCCGCCTTTTACAAGAGACTTGTTGAACTTCTCGTAAATAACGTCCTTTGCTTCTTCCGTAAAGTAAATAACAACATTCCTGCAGACTATCATATGAACACCGTTTACATACGGATCTTTCAAAAGATTATGCTCTTTAAATTCTACTCTTTTTTTGATATCTTCGCTTATCTGATAAGACGGACCGATTTTTGTGAAGTATTTTTTCTTTAAGTCATCAGGTACCGCTGAGATTGCCTTCTCTGTGTAAAGACCCACTTTGGCTTTCTCGATAACCTGCTTGTCTATATCGGTAGCTATAATCTTAATCTGATTGAGCGGAAGATGTCTCGACAGCGCCATGACGAGCGAGTACGGCTCGTCTCCCGTCGAACATGCAGCCGACCAGATCTTTAAGTTCTTTCCGAACTTTTCTATCAGCTTTGGTATAATATCCTTATCAAGCAGCTTCCACTGATCAGGATTTCTGTAAAACTCCGAAACATTTATCGTAAGGAAGTTTACAAACTGCTCAAATTTCTCATTGTCTTTTTTGAGAAGTTGAACATATTCCGGATAAGTCTTGATGCCGTTCTTTGAAATAAGCGTATCAATACGGCGTTTCATCTGCTTTTCTTTGTATGCACTAAGGTCTATCTTCGTAAGGGCGTATACGTCCTTTTTAAAGCTTTCATAATCATTTGCTAAAGCCATAAAACTCTCCTTTATGCCAACCACTCTGAATACAATTACTCTGTCGGTTTCTCGGAATCAGC
>CAJOPI010000215.1 GCA_905236275.1 uncultured Lachnospiraceae bacterium
GCAAGGTTAACAATCTGCTGTCGCTGACCGGATTTGTTACAGGTCTATTGTTTGATCTGGCGACTCTTGGTATAGCGGCAACAGCCGATGCTCTTCTGGCAGCGGTTCTTGTGTTCGCAATCCTTTTCCCTCTCTTTTCGATTCGCCTTATAGGAGCCGGAGATATTAAATTTCTGATGGCGGTCTGCATGTTCCTCGGACGAAAGTTATTTATGGAAAGCCTGGTAGCGATTGCAGCAGCCTCGATGACAATTATGCTTATAATGGTCTTTTACAAAGGAAAATGGAGGAACCTGAAAATCCCCATGACAATACCGATTAGTCTGGGAATACTTTATACATTGAAAATTTAGGAGTTGATTATGAAGAAAAATATCCTTGCGATATATGACAATGACGAAGAATATGTCACAAGACTGATGAATTACATAGTTGAAAAGAAAACAATGCCTATAGAAGTCCATTCCTTTACGGATTCGGAATGCCTGAAAAAATTTATAAGGGAAAGCGGAGTCGATATCCTTCTAATAAGTGAAGAAGAACTTGATGAGGAAATCGAAGCGATAGCAAAGCATGAGCTTATGCTGCTTTCTGAAAACGGCGGAACAGTTGACAGGAACGGACGCAGGACGATCTGTAAATACCAGTCACTTGAAAATATCATGAGAGAGGTAATGGACTGCTATTCGGAAAAAGCATCACCGATAGTCAGAATGCGAAAGAACAGTTCAACCGAGATAATCGGCTTTTATTCGCCGGTAAAGCGATGCGGAACGAGCTCGCTTGCACTGGCTATGGGGCAGCTCATGGGAAGGGATAAAAAAGTCCTTTACCTTAATCTTGAAGAATATTCGGGCTTTCATCAGTTGTCGGGAGAAAACTTCATGATGAACTTATCTGACCTGCTTTTTTACATAGGACAGAAAAAGACGAATTTCCCCTGTAAGCTTGCGGGAATGGTACAGACAAAAGGAAATATAGATTTTATTCCGCCGGTGATTTCACCTCTTGATATAAAAAATATCGACAGTATAACCTGGAAGAAGTTTTTCAATGAACTCCTTGACTGTGGCTACGACACGATAATTGTGGATTTCGGCTCATGGGCGGAAGAGAGCATGGATATTTTAAGGGAGTGTAGCAGGCTCTTCGTTCCGACGCTGGAGGATCTGGTATCAATGGCAAAAATAGAGCAGTTTGAAGCTATTCTTCGAATACTTGACTGCGAGGATATTTTAGGAAAAATGGAAAAAATCAGGATACCGAGGCTGCCGGTGAACCGAAATCCGCTCATGGACGAAGAAGACGGACGATTATCGGAATTTGCCGCAAGGCTCATAGGACAGCGAAAGGTTAATAAGGAGTTTTTCCAAAGAGAGGCGATTGCATGACGGATATAAAGGCACTGAGAGAAAAGCTTCATGATGAAATACTTCTGAAAATCGACCTTTCAAGGGAGGTTACCGATGAGGAAATGGAGGAAATCATCAACGAATGTATCCTGAACGAAACGGCGGAAAGATACATTCCGCTGAAAGATAAGCTTCGACTGCGGACGGAACTTTTTGATTCTATAAGAAAAAAGGGAGTCATACAGCAGTTGATTGATGATCCCTCAGTAACCGAAATAATGGTCAACGGTGTGGATGATATTTTTATAGAAAAAGGCGGAGGACTTACAAAATGGGATAAAAAATTTGAGACAAAAGAAGAGCTTAACGACGTGGTACAGCAGATAGCGGCATACTCCAACAGGGTAGTTAATGAAGCTTCCCCGATAGTGGATGCGAGGCTTGAAAACGGTTCGAGGGTAAACGTGGTCTTAGACCCGGTAGCACTTAACGGACCGATACTCACAATAAGGCGTTTTCCGGAACATCCGATTGAAATGGACGACCTGATAAGCTTCGGAGCGATAACGACCGAGGCGGCGGATTTTGTAAAAAAGCTGGTAAAAGCCGGCTACAACATATTCGTGTCGGGCGGAACAGGTTCGGGAAAAACCACATTTCTTAATGCACTTTCTCAATTCATTCCAAAGGAAACGAGAATTATCACAATTGAAGACTCGGCGGAGCTGCAGATAAACGGTATACCTAATCTTGTACGCCTTGAAACCCGAAATGCAAACGTGGAGGGCTGTGCGGCGATAACGATAAGGGATCTTATAAAATCAAGCCTCCGAATGAGACCTGACCGGATAATAGTCGGTGAGGTCAGGGACGGTGCGGCTTTTGACTTCCTTCAGGCGGCGAATACAGGACATGACGGCTCGCTTTCTACGGGTCATGCAAACAGTGCCCATGACATGATTTCACGACTTGAAATGATGGTGCTTATGAGTGGAATGGAACTCCCGCTGGGAGCTATCAGAAGACAGATTGCGTCTGCCGTCGATATAATCATTCATTTGGGAAGACTACGGGATAAGAGCAGAAAGGTTCTTGAAATAACAGAGATAAGGGGCTACGAGGATGGTGAAGTTGTTACGGAACCGATATATAAATTCGACGGTGAGAGCCTTAAAAAGCTGAACGACCTTAAATATACGCTGAAACTTGAACGGAGCGGGCTTTTATGAATTACAACGAATATAAATTTTCGAAGAGTGAAATGCTTATAAATATCCTGACGGGGATTGCGCTCTCGGCGGCGGTGGCATGGGCTTTCTACAGGAGCTTTATCGCGTTTTTTCTGTCGCTTCCGATAGTTTACTTCTACATATTATTCAGGCGAAGGGAATGTATTGCAAAGCGGAAACGGGAGCTTTCCATAGAATTCCGCGAGGCAATAATGTCAGTACAGTCTGCCCTGAATGCGGGTTATTCGGTAGAAAACTCCTTTATGGAAGCGGCTCATGATATGGAATTGATGTACGGGACGGAAGCATATATCTCCATGGAGCTTAAAATTCTGGTGCGGAGGCTGCGTTCAAATGAAAGTCTCGAAAAAATACTGAATGATCTGGGAGAACGCAGCGGGATCGACGATATCAGGGAATTTGCCGGAATTTTCGCAGTGGCAAAAAGGAGCGGCGGCAATATGAACGGGATAATAAACAGGGCGGTTCGCATGATCGGTGACAAGATGGAGGTCAGCAGGGAAATCGACACCGTTATTAGCGCGAAGAAATTCGAAAGCAGGATAATGGATATGGTTCCTTTCGGGATAATCATTTACTCGTCGATCAGCTCGCCTGATATTTCCTCGGTGCTCTACCACAATTTAAGGGGCAATATCATAATGACACTCTGCATAATTGTATATGTCGCGGCACTCTTAATATCGGAAAAAATCGTGGATATTGAGGTGTAGTTATGGCAGTGATTATCGTAAATATTCTGATTTTCATTTTCTTTGCGGTCCTGTTCTTTTTAAGCAGGAATACGGAAGCGGAGAGAGGTAAAAAGAAAAAAGCGGAGTTTTATTTCTACCGCGCCGCGGCATATCTGGAGAAGTTTTTGTCTAAATCACAGAGTAACGATATGCTTCGACGGCAGAAGCTTCTGCATCCGACAGGACGTGCCTCGGACCTTGTAAGGAATTACCGGCTTAAAAAAATATCGGAAGCGTTAATGATAGTTTTTGCGGGAAATATCCTTGCGCTGCTCCTTGCCCTGAATACCGGAGATGCCGGAAAAAGTCTGGAGAGTCTGAAGATAGAAAGAAACGGGTTTGGTGAAGGCGAAAGAACCGTAACGCTTGATATCAGGGTTGACGGAAAGACGGCAGAAAATTCTGCGTCGATAGAGGTTTCCGAAAGGAGATATTCACCGGAGGAACTCTTAAAAGCATTTGAGGAAATAAAAAAGAATCTGCCGGAAAAAATCAGGGGCGAGAATGAGTCATTGGAAATGATCAGGCACGACCTTGTGCTTCCACAAAGGCTGGAAGGCTATCCGGTAAAGATTGACTGGTACAGCAGTGATTACGACGTAATGGACAGCTATGGAAAGATAGTTGAGGATTATTACGACGAAAAGGGAACGGATATCGAGCTGACGGCAGCCCTTGATTATTATGGCGAACATGATGAGGTCTCGATTCCACTTAAGGTTTTTCCTCGGGAAAGAAGTCCGGAGGAGGCACTGCGTTCTTCTGTTGCGAAGAAGATAAAAGACAGTGATCTGGAAAGCATTTCCTCGGATATGATGCTGCTTCCGAAGGAGGTGAACGGGAAAGAGATTAACTATTCGCATCCTGAAAGTAGGGCGGGAATGACGGCAATATTTTTGACACTAGCATTTGCGGTGGGGATTTTCTACCTGAGAGACGACGAAGTTAAGAAAGCCGTCGAAAAAAGAGATGCTGCAATGTCAGAGGATTATCCCGAAATCGTGAGCCGCCTTACACTGCTTCTGAGTGCCGGAATGACTATCCGGGCTGCCTTCGAAAAGACTGCCCTTGATTATGAAAAAGACAAGGTCAGGGGTAAATCCAAGGAACGTTATGCTTATGAGGAAATGCTCGTAACGGTCCGGCAGATGAAAAGCGGTAAGAGCGAAATGTCGGCATATCAGGAATTTGGAAGCAGAAGTGCATCAGCGAGGTTCAATAAACTGGGCTCGCTGCTCAGCCAGAACCTGAAGAAAGGGAGCAGCGGTCTGTTAAATATTCTGGAATACGAGACCAAAGATGCTTTTGAGGACAGAAAGGCAATTGCCCGCCGTAAAGGTGAGGAGGCGGGCACAAAGCTGCTGCTCCCCATGGGAATGATGCTTGTGATCGTTTTGGTGATCGTGGTCGTACCATCGATAATTACGTTTGCATAAAAATAAAATGATATAGCTAAAATGTTTACATAAATACCACACTTGAAAGGAGGTGATAAAAATGTTCAAGAGATTTCTTAAGGAAGAAGATGCTATGGGAACAGTTGAAGTAGTACTCATCGTAGTTGTACTTGTTCTTCTTGTAACCATCTTCAAAAAGCAGATTCAGCCTGTAGTTGAAAAAGCACTGAAGAAGATCAATTCAGATGCGACCTCGATCATTGGCTGATAGGTGGACTGTTGCAAATATTATTTACCTCATTTTTTCAAAATAACCCTTGATTTTTGTATGTTTTTAGATTAGATAAGAAAGGAAAAGCCGGAGGAAGCATGAAGGAAAAAGGTTCGGTGACTGTATTCCTAAGCCTTGTTATGGGCATAATAGTGTCGCTGATAGTTATGACTGTTGAAAGCGCACGTTACAGTGCGGAAAAAATGCGCATAGAAATGCTGACCCGTATGGGGCTGGAATCAATATTCGCGGAATATAACCGCGAATTGTTGGAACGCTACGATATTCTCTTCATTGATTCCTCTTATGGCGGTGCGTCGTCTTCGTTGAAAGAGACGGGAGACCACCTGAAAAATTATTTGTCATATAATGTCCGGCCGTCCAAAGGATTGCTATCCCTTGGAGCCGGAGATATATATGGCCTTAAGCTTAAGGAGGCGGAGATATGCAATCCGTCCTATGCAACGGATAAAGCGGGAAGTGTGTTTAAGAGGCAGGCGATAGAGGCTGTGAAAAACCGCTATGGAGTGGGGATAGCAGAGAAGGCGATCGAGCTGACCAATAAATATGATGGCAGCGGAATAAAAGAAGAGAATGTGGAAAAAAGAAGGCAGAAGGTTCAGGAGGAGCTTGAAGATATAGATCTCGGTGAAGATGGAGAAGAGCTCAGAGAGGTTTTTGACAAGAGAAAGGGAACTATCGCGACTCTTATCTATGGTTTGAAAAAACCGTCTACTACGGAGCTTAAACTTGAAGGACTTGCATCCTACCGCAGAAATAAAGAGGGAATTGGACCGGTAAGAGCTGATTCGGATATGAACAGCTTCCTGAATGACAGGCTTTTCGACCAGTATCTTCTCTGGAAGTGTTCAAGCCTGACTAATGATCTCGGACACGACAGCTGTAAATATGAGATTGAGTATATTATTAACGGAAAAAATACGGATACCGCTAATTTAAGGGAGACAGTTACAAAGCTTTTCTTCCTGAGAGAAGCAGCGGATACGATTGCAATATATAAAGATAAAGGGAAAAAGCTGCAGGCAGAACTGGTTGCGCTTCCCATAGCAGCGGTGGTCAAGGTATTTCTTAAGGTAGATATAAAGAAACCGCTTAAAAATATGATATTGCTAAGCTGGGCTTTTGCAGAAGCTGTAGTTGATGTGAGGGTACTTATAAATGGCGGAAGGGTTCCGCTCATAAAAAATTCGGGGGACTGGAATATAAAGACTGTTCTGGGTATAAAGTTTTTTTACCTGAACTCCGGAAAACTGCCGGGAAAGGGGCTTAATTATAATGATTACATGACGATTTTCCTTGCGGCAGTAAATCAGAAGAAAAAGAGCATGAGGGCGATGGATGTTATAGAAATGAATCTCAGGACGACTCCCGGAAATTCTGACTTCCGAATGGATGGCTGTATAGAGTATCTGGAGGCAAGGCTTAAGTTCAAGGACAGGGCGGGAAGAAAATTTGAGATCAGGCGTGATTACAGTTACATGAATATCATAGAGTGAAAGGATAAGGAGGTGCTGACGGATGCCCTTTTATAGGAAGAAAGAATTCCCGAAAATTCCCCAAGGCAAATTAAATAAAGAGAACCCCATAAATAAAACTGAATATAAAAGGGAATCCGTCAGTGCTTCCTTAAAAAAATTAAAGGGAAGCATGACGGTTGAAGCTGCGCTGGTGCTTCCTCTCTTTCTTTTTGCAATGATTGCCCTGATTTACATGACGGAGGTTATACGTTTTTCTGCAAATCTCCAGACGGCAATGTCGGAGACTGCCAGAGAGGCTTCGGTTTACAGTTATCCCTTTAAGGAACTGACCGGAAAAAGCTCGATAGGCGGTGCTGCCGGCTCGAAGATAATGGGAGCCGCGGGAGCCAGAGCGGTTGTGCTCGAAAGGCTTGGAGAAGATTACATTGTTAAATCACCCGTTAAGGAGGGCAGCGGCGGAATAAGCTTTGTTCATTCGGACGTGCTGAAGGATGAGATGATTGACCTTGCAGCAGTGTGGAGAACGGATATTCCTTTTATACCGGATGAACTCAGATCGTTTAAGATAATTGACCGCGCACGCGTCAGGGCATTTACGGGCTATGATAATACTCATGGCTCGGAGGATGAGTCGGAAGAAGAGGATACAATAGTTTATGTCACCGACTACGGAAGGGTTTATCACAGGAGCAGGGCATGCAGCCATTTGAAGCTGAGCATATCGTCCGTAAAAAAATCCGAAGTCGGCTCGAAAAGAAACGAATACGGAGCTAAGTATTATAAATGCGAGTATTGCGGGGATAAGGCAAGTACGGCTTATTTTATAACGACGGATGGAGACCGTTATCACACGTCAAGAACCTGTCCCGGTCTGAAACGGACAATACATGAAGTGTATTTGTCGGAAACTGACCTGCCGGCATGCTCTGACTGCGGAAAATAATTGTGGGAGCGGACAAAGCCGGTCATTTTACGAAAGGATCATATAAAGATGAGTATTATTGCGGGAATTATGCTGATGATTTTTTTAATCATTTCGGCATTTACGGATTTTAAGGAAAGAAAGATTTATCTGCACATTGCAGTATTGTTTTTTATCGCGGGAATGCTGATAAACATAATGAAGCTTAATATCAATTTAGTCGATGCGATTTGCGGGATGTCTATAGGTTTTCTCCTAATCGGGCTTTCATTTATTACGGAAGAAAAGATAGGAAAGGGAGACGGGATAGTTTTCTTCGTGACGGGGGTTTATCTTGGATTTTTCGGGAATCTCCTTCTTCTTGCCATGTCGGTCTTTCTCTGCGCATGTTTTTCGGCAGGGGCGTTAATTATGAAGAAGGCAGACAGGAACAGCAGGATACCGATGATACCTTTTCTTATATTTCCTGCCTTGTATGAAATCATTATGGCAGGTGGGTTATGAAATTCAAGAGGACTTCTGAGGGTTATTTTACGGTGGAAATCGCACTGCTTTTTCCCATTATATTTTCTGTGATCGTCCTGATAATTTATACAGCCTTTCTTGTGCATGACAGGGCTGTGCTTGACAGTGCCGCTTATGAGGCTGCGCTGAGGGGGAGTGGAATAACTTATAAGAATGCAGACATTAGGGGGAAAGTCAAAAGAGAAGCTGAAGAGCTTTTGAAGAACAGGCTTTTTGCGACGAAGAATACGAAAGTAAATGTCGAAGTAGATATGATGCGGATAAAGGTGACCTGCGAGGGGGACTTCAGGATTCCTGCGGGACTTGTCTGGACGCGGAATTTAAGGCAGAAGGGGAGACATTTGAAACTTACGGGAACTGCGGCAAGACTGAATCCCGGGCAGGTTATAAGAGATACAAGAGCTATTAAGAACATTATGGAACTTGGAGGCGGAGATGGAGATAAAGATTCAGAAAGAAAATCATCGGGCGATGATGACAGTAAGAAAGGAAAATCCGGAAAGAGTATCACTTCAGGAGAAGATGCTGCTAAAGAATAGCATAAAAGGAGTGGCAAAGCTCCAGCTGACTTTTCTCAACGGCGAGGCTTTTTACAGGATAGACCTGAAAAAATATAAAAGCCTGAAGGAATATTTTGACGGTAGAAAGCTTATATTCAGGGATGTTCATTTACTTCTCAAAGCCTTGTCAGAGGTACTTGCAAGGCTTGACAACTATCTTCTGAAAGCGGAGTCGCTTCTTCTTGCACCGGAATATATTTATTTTGATGAAGGAGAGAATGAGTGGCTTTTTATTTGTCTTCCCGAAATGAACGGGGATTTCGGTTCGGAAAAACTGGCGGAGTATTTAATAGAAAGAACCGACGAAAATGACAGCAGGGCATTTGAGCTGAGCAGCGATTATTTCAATATAGCAGCGGAGGGCGGCATTTCTCCGGCGAATATCATTTCTGTGGATGAGACTGATAAAAAGAAAAGGAAAGCGGTAAAAAAGGGTCGACCGCTTCCGGAGAGAAGGAGGGATTTTGGAGGGAGCATTCCGGTTATTCCTGCTGATAAAAAGGAAAAGGATAAGGATAGAGAAGCCTTGAAAAAGAAGAATTTAAGGACAGGGATTATTATCTGTATTCTGTTGCTGACGGCGGCGGTCGGACTTTACATCTTTCTTCTGTCAAATCCGTCCCTTCTGACGGTGGTGGGGCTGTCCGGTGATGATTATCTTACGGCGGGGGCAATAATCGCATTGGTATTTGCTGCGGCAATAATAGGTGTTATTCATGTTTTCAGGAAAAAAACCGAAACTGACGGGGACAGGTCGAAGGAGTCTGATGAAAAAAGCAGTTTCGCGGAAAGTTATGATGACTGTTTCAGCATGGATTATCTTGACGGGGAGATAGAGAAGGCCCGGAGCCATGATTATGACAATGATTTTGAAAGCGATTATCCGGAAGATGATTTTGAGGAAATTAATTATAGGGAAAAGAATTACGAGGAAGAGGAGTTTGAAGAAAGCAGCTCGGACTATGATGAAGACGAAGATGAGGAGACTGTACTTCTGACTTCAAATGGTAATCAGAAACAGGAAAAAGCTTTTGCATCACTTAAAGGAAAACTGAACGGAAACAGTCTTGTTTTTTCGATTGGTGAGACACCATTTCTGATAGGCAAGATGAAGGGCAGAGTCAACGGGATAATAAACGACGGCGGTGTCAGCAGGATTCATGCCTGTATAAGAAAGGTCGGAAGCCGCTATTTTATAAATGATCTGAATTCCACAAACGGAACCTGTCTTAATGACCGAAGACTTCAGCCGGATGAAAATGCCGAGATCCGGAACGGGGATATAGTTAAATTCGGTCATGTTACGATGCGGTTTGCGATGAATTGATATATAACGACACACAGGTGGGCTGATGCTGCCTGTGTTTTTATGTTTTTAGAAGAATTGCACAAAAAATGCGCCTGATTTTCTATACCGAAAATGACCGAAAATGATTGAAAATGAATGCAATCGTCATTTATAATAAACGCAGATGAACGAACGTGACCGAAAATGAATTTTGAGGCTTTATAGAATGGAGGTGAGATAATGCTTGCCGAAGAGAGATTTGCGAGAATACTTTCCATAGTGGATTCCGCAGGAACAGCAACTATTGCAGAATTAATGGAAGAGCTGGACGTATCGGAATCTACTA
>CAJOPI010000216.1 GCA_905236275.1 uncultured Lachnospiraceae bacterium
ACGTTTTACTTGAGCTTCAAAAGCAGATTCAACCTGAAGCCTGATATTAGCTAAAAATTCTTCTATCGCTTCACGGCTTGTTACTAATCCAGCACCCTTTAATCCGATTTCGCCTTTCTTACCAAGAATTACCTCAAATTCATTGCCAGTCATATCTATCTCTCCTTCCTCATATCTTTTCCAGTCATAAGAGAGCGTAACTTTTATCTTGCCGCTTTTATCTTTACCCTCTAATAACTCAATTAAATCAACATGCAATGCCTTCGCTATTGCCATTGCTACGTCCACCGAAGGTTGAACTTCTCCACGTTCATATCGTGCTATTGAGTTCATGCCAACTCCTACTAATTCGGCCAATTCTGTCTGTGTCAACCCTTGTTTTTTACGTATAGATGCTAGATATTTCATCGTGTTACCTCCTTTCGTTAAGCAATGGAAATTATTCTATACATAGTTGGATAATTATTCAATAAGTAATTATACATATATGGATAAAAATATATCCACAACTGAACTTTTAAAAATTATACATTTTTGTATAATTCAAATATAAAGAGAGGTGAAAAAAAATGAATCAAGAGGGAAAACGAGTAAGAATTGCACGAAAAAACTTAGGACTTACGCAAGCAGCCTTAGCTGAAAAAATAGGGAGAAGTTCTAATTTACTTGCAAAATGGGAACGTGGAGAAGTTAAAATGAAAGCAGAAACTATAAAAGACATAGCTCAAGCGTTAGGGATACCCATTTCTCAACTCATGGAAAACGATTACGAGACAGACACTATAAAACAAAAAGATAATATTCCTACTATGGCTTATTGGGGAGAAATTGTTGATAACACCAGACAGCTAATAAAGCGTGGGGATATGAATGAAATAGCAATGATATATCCTTTATTAAAATCATGCTATGAGATGGTTTCTGTTTTTAGTGATAATTCGAATATTGCACCTCTAAACATTAGGCAAAACAATGTAGGTAGAGATGCAACCGTTAATTTCGGGGCAATTCAACAAACAGCTGGAGATTAAAATGATATGGATATTTTGTATAATAACATTACTTATTGTGATTGTTATTACTAAAAATAATATACAATTAACATCAAAACTCAAAGCCAAAGAAGAACATCATAAACGTATAGTAAGTGATTATGTGTCATTGCAGAATGCACATGATTCCATGATAGAGAAGTACAGTAAATATGACAGTATCGTAAATGCTGAAATTGAAGCAAAACGAATACTTGATGATGCACAGCAGGAAGCAGATAAAATCATTGACAAAACTAATACTGAAGTAAGAAGATTAAATGCTGATATACAGCGTGCTAATGCTTCTGCAAAACAAATTATAGAAGATGCACAACAAAAAGCTAGAGAGATTGCAGGTGATGCTCTCGATGCCAGAGATAACGCTAAACTCTATGAACAAACTGCAAAATCCATGAAGAATGTCATTCTAGGTTATGGCAACGATTACATCATACCTTCACATACTTTACTTGACGATTTAGCTGAAACCTATGGTTACACTCAAGCAAGCAAAGATTATAAGGAACTTCGTACTCGTATTCGTAATATGGTAAGGGACAATCAGGCTGCAAGCTGTGATTATGCTGAAATCTCCAGAAAACAAACAGCAATAAACTTCATTGTAGATGCTTTTAATGGTAAAGCTGATACTATCCTTACAAATGCAAAATCTGATAATTTCGGAACGCTTAGGCAGAAATTAACTGACGCTTTCAATATGGTTAATTACAACGGAAAGGCTTTCAGAAATGCACGTATCAACAATGATTTCTTTCAGCTTAGGCTTGAAGAACTGCGCCTAGCATGTGTTCTTGCTGAAATTCACAAACGAGATATTGAGGAACAGCGCAGAATACGTGAACAAATACGTGAGGAAGAAAAAGCGCGCAAAGAAATCGAGAAAGCATTACGCGATGCCGCGAAAGAAGAAGAAATGCTACAAAAAGCTATGGAGAAGGCTAAGGCACAGCTTGAAAAAGCCAATGCTGAACAACGTGCTTCTTATGAAACTCAGATTGCCGAACTCGAAAAAAAATATCAGGAAGCCGAAGAACGCAATAAACGCGCCTTGTCTATGGCACAGCAAACTAAAGCAGGACACGTATATATCATCTCAAATGAAGGCTCTTTTGGTCATGATGTCTACAAAATAGGTATGACACGAAGGCTTGAGCCTCTTGACCGTATTCGTGAACTAAGTAGCGCAAGTGTACCGTTTGCTTTCGATGTTCACGCACTCATTTGGAGCAAAGATGCTCCGGCACTAGAAACCATGTTACACAAAAAGTTCGCTTTATCGCAGGTTAATAAGGTTAATTTCAGGAAAGAATTTTTTAGACTTCCGTTATCTGAAATTAGAGCAGAACTTGATAACAGTGGGCTTGATGTGAAATGGACTATCACAGCAGAAGCCAGTGAATATCGTGAAAGTCTTGCAATAGAGAAAGCTATTCAAGAAAACCATCAAGCTCGTGAAGATTGGCTCAATCACCAACTTGAAATCGAGAATAATCCTAGACTTTTCCACGAAGAAATTGATGAAGAACTACAAAATGAGAACGATAATAACTAAGAAAGGAGCGCACTTCATGAAGAAATTTATTATAGTTACACTTATTGCTTTTACCGTATCTGCCTCTGCTTTCGGAGCTACTAGCGGGGATATTTACCTGCGTCAAGATGTCTTCGAGGCTAAAATGGACGCTTTCATCGCTGAAATTCGTCTCATGAACGAACAACTACGCTCGGAGTTGAAGCAGGAAATTCAGGATACTAAGGCTGAACTCAGAAAAGAAATTCAAGCCAATAGCACCGCCATTC
>CAJOPI010000217.1 GCA_905236275.1 uncultured Lachnospiraceae bacterium
AAGACCGAAACCTCGCGTCCCGTCATAAATTCCTCTATAACAAGCTTGTTTCCTGCCGTTCCGAACTTTTTGTCAAGCATGATTTCCTTGACACCGTTCCTTGCCTCATCAAGAGTATTGCAGATAAGAACTCCCTTTCCGAGAGCAAGTCCGTCTGCCTTTAGAACGATAGGCAGCTTTGCGCTGTTGAGATATTCCAGAGCCGATGCCGCATCCGTAAACACTTCATAAGCCGCTGTCGGAATATTGTATTTTTTCATGAGCTCCTTCGAAAATGCCTTTGAGCCCTCAAGGATCGCCGCATTTTTTCTCGGACCGAACGCACGCAGTCCCTCAGCTTCAAGAGCATCGACCAGACCTCCGACAAGTGGATCGTCAGGTGCCACAATAGTAAGACCTATATCGTGCTTTTTAGCGAATTTGACAATTCTGTCAAACTCCATCACTTTTATATCGGCACATTCTGCGATTTCTGCAATACCCGCATTGCCGGGAACGCAATAAATTTTTTCAGCTTTTTCACTTTTTGCGACAGCGGCAGCTATTGCATGTTCTCTTCCGCCGCTTCCGACTATAAGCACATTCATCTTATTTCCACCTTTCTGTCAACAACAGATACTCGTCCGTTTGCTATCAAATCAATCGCATGGGGAAGAATTTTCCACTCCGCTTCCTCCATCACACGCCTCTGAAGCAGCTCTGCACTGTCACCGTCCCTGACCTCGACAGCCTTCTGCAGTATTATGGGCCCGCTGTCACAGCCTTCGTCTACGAAATGCACTGTGGCACCCGTAATCTTCACGCCGCGTTTAAGTACCTCTTCATGCACCTTAAGCCCGTAGCATCCCTTTCCGCAAAAGGACGGGATAAGCGAGGGATGGATATTTATTATCCTGTTCTGATACCTGTTCACAAGCTCAGGGGGAAGAACTACGAGAAATCCCGCAAGTACTACCAAGTCCGGCGAAACCTCGTCAATGGCAGCAAGGAGTCTTGAATTGAACTCTTCCGTATCGGCACACTCCTTCCTGACCACGCTTATAGCCTCTATCCCCGCCTTTTTCGCCCTTTCAAGAGCTTTTGCCTCCGCCTTGTTGCTGATTACCCTTACGATTTCCGTATTGCTTATCCTGCCATCAGAAACAGCATCAATTATCGCCTGCAGGTTGGTTCCGCCGCCGGATACCATGACCGCTATTCTCAGCATAAGACTACTCCCTTTCTCTCGGCAGAAGCAGTCTCACCGATGATAAATGCCTTTTCTCCTGCTTTTTCAACCGCAGCCACAGTCTTATCAGCATCCTCCGAAGGAACTGCAAGAAGCATTCCGATACCCATGTTATAAGTATTATACATCATTTTCTCTTCGATTCCGCCATCTTTGGCAATCATTTCAAAAATCGGAGGTATCTCGTAAGAGCCCTTGTTAATCCTTGCCTCGATGCCCTCAGGAAGCATTCTCGGAATATTCTCATAGAAACCGCCGCCTGTGATGTGGCTGCAGCCCTTTAACCTTACTCCTGCCTCCTTTACCTCACGAAGAGCCTTCACATATATCTTTGTAGGTCTGAGCAGTGCCTCTCCGAGCGAGCAGCCAAGTGAATCAAAATTTCTGGAAAGACTTGACTCTGTCATTTCGAAAACCTTACGTACAAGTGAAAATCCATTCGAATGAACCCCTGACGAAGCAATGCCGACAAGTGTATCGCCAGCCTTGATGCTGCTTCCGTCAATGAGATTCTCCTCATCAACGATACCTACGGCAAAGCCTGCAAGGTCATACTCATCCTCGGGATAGAATCCCGGCATCTCCGCGGTCTCTCCGCCTATAAGTGATGCACCGCTCTGCTTACAGCCTTCTGCAACACCCCTTACGATAGTTGCAATCTTCTCAGGGATGTTCTTTCCGCAGGCAATGTAGTCAAGGAAGAACAGCGGCTCTCCGCCCGCACAGGCAATATCGTTAACGCACATCGCAACACAGTCTATACCTACAGTGTCGTGCTTATCCATTATAAAGGCAAGCTTGAGTTTTGTACCCACACCGTCAGTTCCCGACACAAGCGTAGGCTTTTTCATGGTCATAAAATTCTTAAGCGAAAATGCCCCTGAAAATCCGCCCAGGCCTCCAAGAACCTCAGGGCGTGTCGTTTCAGCGACATATTTCTTCATAAGCTCTACAGCCTTGTATCCAGCTTCTACATCAACTCCGGCACTCTTGTAATCCATTTCTTCCTCCTTAACCTAAGTAAGCCTTGTAACCTATCTCTTTAAGCTTTTCATCCTTCTTCTGAACCTCTTCTTTAAGATTCTCACTGTAGGACTTAAGCTTTGACAAAAGCGTTTCATCGGAAACAGCCAGAATTTTGGCAGCAAGAAGAGCCGCATTCTTGGCTCCGTCTATGGCAACCGTCGCAACCGGTATGCCTGACGGCATCTGTAATATAGAATAAAGCGCATCATTTCCGCCCAGTGATTTTGAATACATAGGGATACCGATTACTGGAAGCGGGAAAATCGCAGCGCACATTCCCGGCAGGTGGGCAGCCATTCCGGCACCGGCTATGATAACCTTTATGCCCTTCTCCTCAGCCTCGGATGCCCATTTGAAAAATATATCGGGTTCCCTGTGTGCCGAGATTATGTTTATCTCATAATCAATTCCAAGTTCCTCCAGAACTCCCGCAGCCTTTGACATCACCGCAAGATCCGAATCCGAGCCCATTACAATTCCTACTTTTGCCATTCTTTTTCACTCCTCTGACTATAAATGTCCATATTTGATTAATTGTTGTCGGATGTCCATTTTTGCCTTGCATTCCTTCTGACATAGGCTCATAAAAAACATGAGCCAAGTCATCAGTTATGTTACGCCGTTGCTCAAAGCTGACGCTTTGGCAGCCGGCGACAAAAAGGGCTTCTCTTTATTTTATAGATTATCCAAAGGTTGGTTAAGTTCCTCAGTTCCTTCCACAACGAAACGTCCGTCAACTATTATGGGGTATCTGCCCCCGTCCTTATCAACCGCCGTAATGCTTCCAAGCTCCTCATAAGGAATCGTCACATCTGTGTGACACTCAAAATATCTGAAATCCGGATCAGTCTTTCTCTTCTCCGTATGTTCATTATCCTTTGAAATAATCTCCCTTTTGTCGGGATTGAATACCTTAACGTCCTCAGCCCTGCTGTAGCAGGTATCTCCCAGTGCAAAATGCGGTCCGGTCTTTTCCGCTATAAGTATTTCAAGTCTCGAAAAAATATTATAACGCCTTGCCATTGCATAAGCCGTCGTATTCGTGCCTATTGCGAACTCGCCTAAAGGAAGACAGTCATTATGATGCAGGATATTGTCTTTTATATACTTTTTATTCTTCTCGCTGTCCTCAAAGTTCGTGCAGTTATAATCAGTCACAAAGCCGTCCCTGAATACGAACTCAAGGTTTTCGTAACGCAGCCCGTTCAGATAAACCTCGGATACAAACAACGTTCCGTTCGTCCCTGTAAGTTTCGGAGATGTAAAAACTTCTCCGACGGGAATATTCACGTCAGCAACACAGTTTTCGAAAACCGTCTCCTTCGCCTTATCCTTTAGCTCATGAAGTGAAACGGTGATGTCGGTGCGGTTAGAGCCCTTTCCCTTTACCTCGACCCTTTCACCCATTTCAAGGACTTCGATGATCTTCTGCTGCATTACCTTGTATTTTTCATAGTCAAGTGTATTGAGCTTGACCGTTTCCGAGAATATTTCCTTAAAGTCCTTTCCGATAGAGGGTATCGGATAGGAAATGATCGTAAAGCTTCTCTCGTCGCCCCTTATATACTCATTGACGAGGCTTCCGCTCTTCGCAGCAAGATTTACGCTTAATTTCTGCTGCTCCTTCGATAATTCAAAAGCCTCCGCGTGGCTCTCCGGAAGAAAAGGCTTTTCCCCGAAAATATCCATAACGGCGGGACCCGCAAAAAGAGCCGCCTTATCCCTATATTCCTCGTAGGTCGTCCTCATGACTTCAAGCTTTCTCGTTATATAGGCTTTATCAAGGAAAAGCGCGCTGTCCTCCCTGTGGTCAAATTCCATCTGCTTATTGACTCTTCCGCCAAAATAGCCGTTCAGGGACATTCCGCTTCGTGTCGAGGCGGTGAGTGCCCTCCTGTAAATGGTGCTTTCGAGCCCCATTGCCTCGAAATTCCTGACCGCTGCACGTACAACCCTCTCAAATCCCAGCATATATCTGATATTGACTGTCTTTTTCTTTGAAAGGTCCTTACCCGTATTTATAAAGCCTATCCTGAAGCCTTCCGTAAAAGTATCCGCCATCGAGCGTATCTCTTCCTCGCTGAAGGTCAGAAGATACTCCGCAACTCCTCTCACGTCCTCATCTATATACTCTCCGAATTTATCAAGATAGGACAGGTCTGACAGGTCGGAATTCATTATTATATCTCTTGCAAAACTCCGCTCCGGATCTATCTGTTCGATGATTCTCTCTCTTACCGTATGATCCGTATAATCACTTACAAAGGAATAAAGCGTATTTTTCAGGGCTTCCGCCAGAGCCGCATTTTCTCCGTCAGTCTGTGCATCCGTAAAAATGTTGTAGATTTCTATAAATAGTTCCTTAACTATCAGTTCGTCAAAAATCTTTCCCTCAGCCTGAAAAGCCATCAGGGAAAAAAGCTCGTAAGCAAGAAAGGACATCATACGTCCCTCTTCCTGTCCCAGCATTTTGACAGCATACACAGGATTAAGCCAGTTATCCTTATAATTCTCGGGCTTTCCGTATTCATAGGACGGATTCTTTATAAATTCCGCCATATCCTTAAAAAAGCTCAGAGCCGGTTCTTCAAGCAGACTTTCTCCGGCTATTTCAGCTATTCTTTCATTGCTCAGTTCAAGGCGTTCCATGTAAAAGGAACGTTCCTCAGCTGAATACAATTCCTGCATACAGTATGCCTCCCCATATCAGTAACATCAATATAGAAACGGTCGTTCCCAGACGCGGGAAAAACCTGTAAGTGTCCTTTTCCAGCAGGCTCATGACACCCACTGTGATTCCTGCCACGCTAAAAAGGCAGGACACAAAACCAATGGCACCCATTCGATTGCCTGTGATTCCCCCTGCCTTCAATACTGATTGTATAAGCGGAACAAACATCAGAACTGAAAGTCCCCCGAGAAGAGATGCAAGCATCCCCTTCTCAGAAGGCTTACTCGTTGTAAATAAATAGCGTCTCTTACCAAATCTGAACACTTAGAAACTCCTGTTCAAAACAGAATCTTTGACTTATTGCCGAAAAGCCTTCCGCCGCTTATCAGCAAAAGTATTCCACCTGTGATTCCGCAGACTATCATAATGATACCCAGCGTAATGTTGACTGCTGCCGAAAACTTCATGGAACTGTAAATCTTTTCATTGTCGCTGTTCATCTTATTTCACCCCGTACTTTTCATAGTAGGCATCAATAGCAGACTTAAGCTCGGCATCTATCACCTTTCTGCCATTGACTTCGTTGTTCATTAGATATTCTATCACATCTGACATTTTTACGATAGATGTGGTTTTAAGAGAATATTTTTCTTCTATCTCGGCCAATGCGGATTTATCCCCGCTGCCCCTCTCTTCCCTGTCAACCGAAACGCAGAGTCCCAAAACCTCCACATTTCCCTGAGCCTTGATTATCGGGAAAGTCTCAGCTATGGAAGTTCCGGCAGTGGTAACATCCTCTATTATAACAACCCTGTCGCCGTCAGAAATGGGGCTTCCCAAAAGGATTCCCGTATCACCATGCTCCTTCACTTCCTTGCGGTTGGAACAATATCTTACATCAGCACCGAATTCGCTCATCATAGCCATGGAAGCTGTCACGCTGAGCGGGATACCCTTGTAGGCAGGTCCGAAAAGAATATCAAAATCCTTTCCGAATTTGCTCTCAATGGCTTTCGCATAATACTGTCCGAGCTTTATAAGCTGGCTTCCGCTCCTGTAAAAGCCCGTATTGATGAAAAAGGGGGTCTTTCTTCCGCTTTTTGTCGTGAAGTCGCCGAATTTGAGTACATTGCATTCAAGCATAAATTCGATAAATTCTTCTTTGTATCTCTCCATCCTTATACACCTTTCGCACTGTTGATATCGTCTATCATAGCCTTCACCGCTTCCCTTGAAGCATCGGCATAATTTTCAGCACCAAACTTAGCATACTCCTTATTCTTCCATGCCGCAATAATTCCTCTTGAAGAATTTACTATCGCACCAAGTCCGTCCGGATTGAAGAAGCCCTTTAAGTCCTCTGCCTTTCCGCCCTGTGCTCCGTAGCCCGGAACGAGAATATAGGAATGGGGCATTAGCTTTCTCAAAGCCGCGCCCATTTCAGGATAGGTTGCACCCACAACACAGCCCACATTGCTGTAATCTCCATCCATCGAAAGGCTTCCCCATTCATTCACCTTTTCGGCAACATGCTCATAGAGCGGCCTGCCCTCTATCAGTCTGTCCTGAAACTCTCCGCTGGAAGGATTGGAGGTCTTCACCAGTACGAAAATCCCCCTGTCAGAAGCCTCGCATTCATCTACGAAAGGCTTTATACCATCCGTTCCGAGATAGGGATTCACCGTACAGAAATCCTCATCAAAAGGCTTAAATTCTTTCGAGCCGACCCTGATGCTTCCGATGTGGGCCTTCGCGTAAGAAAGCGAAGTCGAACCTATATCGCCTCTCTTCACGTCTCCGATCACAAGCAGACCCTTTTCGTGGCAGTAGTCAACCGTTTTTTTGTACGCCTCCAGTCCCGGAAGCCCGAACTGCTCATACATGGCAATCTGTGGCTTCACAGCAGGTATAAGCTCTGCTGTCGCATCCACGATTCCCCTGTTGAACTCCCAGACTGCATCGGCAGCCCCTTCAAGGCTCTCCCCGAACTTTTCAAAGGATTTATTTAAAATAAATTCAGGAATAAAATCAAGATTGGGGTCAAGTCCCACAACTACAGGTGCATTTTTCTCAGAGATTTTGCGGCAAAGTTTACTTATCATTTTTTGGCTCCTTTATCTGCTTGCTAAAAAGTCGTACTCCCTCTTTGCGGTTTCATCATCAGGATAGCTTTTCAGATAGCTCTCCATAAGGACTGCTGCCTTCTTGAAATCCGAAAGATATTCATAAGCAACTATCTCATTATATTTAAGTGACTGTATCACTTCATTGTCATTCGCGGCTATTCCCTGCTCAAAGGCCTCTAAAGCCTCCTGGTAGTTTTTATTCGTCATTTCGCAAATCCCAAGCTGGTTGCAGATTCCGGCATCACCGGGATTTTCCTTGATGTAATTGCGATAAAGCTGCGCCGCATACGAAGTATCACCCAGAGCCTCATAGGTGCGTCCAAGATAAAGGATCACCTCGGTCTTTCCGCCCTCCTTCTGGGCTGTTTCAAGGCAGTCCCTCGCATTCTCGTACTCACCTCTCCAGAAATATAGTCTGCCCTTCTGGTAATTGTTGAGGGAAGTGAGCTCCATGGCCGATTTCAGATAGGAGCTTCCCTCCTCCTCATAGCCGGCATTTCTCATGGATTCATAGATATTTATATATAAATCGGGGTCCTTTGTCCTTACTGCAATAGCCGCGTTGAAATCATCCACAGCATTGTCTTTTTTCTCAAGGCCAAGTTCTGCCTTTCCCCTAAGATAATACACTTGTGCATTGCCATTATCAAGCTCTAAAATTGCGGAGCAGGTTTCTTCCGCACCTTCCTTGTCACCGCTCCTGTACTGCGCGACAGCAAGATACTCGGATATATCATATTCAAGCTCCGTAATGTGCCCGTCCGATTCGGAGAGTGCCTTTTCAAAATAGCTGACAGCCTCCTCGTAATCAGAGAGCCCCATGCTGGCTATTCCCTTGCCTCTCAGCACGAGCTCGGCGTCACTTCCCTTCTTCTCGGCTTCTTCGAGCTTCGCCATAGCCTCTTCGTATTCTCCTGTCTCTATCAGTTCAAAAGCCTCCTTCAAGCCCTTCTCTTCGCTCGGAAAGCTGCATCCCACAAGGAGCGCCGTTCCGATTATCACCGCGAAAAGGAATGAAAGCCTTATGCTTCTTTTCATCCTTATATACCTCAAAAAGATAATTATGATGCGTCATCAAGCTCGGCAAGCTTCTCCGCCTGTTCTGCCGCTGTAAGTGCCCCGATAACCTCATCTATATCCCCTTCCATAAATTTATCAAGGGAATAAATCGTCAGATTGATCCTGTGGTCGGTCAGTCGTGACTGTGGGAAATTGTAGGTTCTTATCTTTTCAGACCTGTCACCCGTTCCCACCTGACTTTTTCTGAGCGATGCCTCTTCCTCGTGAAGACGCATTTTTTCAAGGAAATAAAGCTTCGCCCTTAGAACCTCGAATGCCTTTGCCTTATTCTGCAGCTGCGACTTCTCGTCCTGACAGGAAATGACGATTCCGGTAGGGATATGTGTCAGTCTGATAGCGGAATCAGTAGTATTTACGCACTGTCCTCCGTTTCCCGATGCCCTGAATACATCAATCCTGCAATCCTTCGGGTCGATATTCACCTCAACCTCACTGGCTTCCGGCATAATGGCAACAGTGACAGTTGAAGTGTGTATACGTCCTCCCGACTCGGTTGCCGGCACTCTCTGAACCCTGTGCACGCCGCTCTCATATTTAAGATGCGCATAGGCTCCTGCGCCCTTTACCATGAAGCTTACATACTTCATTCCGCCGATACCTATGGAATCAATATCCGTAGTTTCAACCTTATAGCCCTGCCTTTCGGAATACCTTACATACATTCTGTAAAGCTCCGCCGCAAAAAGCGCAGCCTCATCCCCGCCTGCACCGGCTCTAATCTCGACTATGACGCTTCTTTCATCATCGGCATCCTTAGGAATGAGCAAAAGCCTTATCTCATGTTCAAGCTCCTCCTCATTACTCTTTGCCTCGTTCAGTTCCTCCTTCGCAAGCTCCCTGAGCTCATTGTCCGTTTCGCTTTTTAATATCTCCTCCGCATCGGCTATCGCCTCTGCGTTCCTTTTATAATTTTTATATGCTTCAACTATCGGCGTCAAAGAGCTGTGCTCCTTCATGAGCTCCATGTAACGCTTCGAGTCTTCTGCGGCTTTCGGATCGATAAGAAGACGGTTAATCTCCTCATACTTCATCAAAGTGTCTTCCAGTTTTTCGAACATTTAACGACCCTTTCGTTTCCTACAAAATCTCTTATTACTTCAACGTTTATATAACCTTCGTCCTCGAATATCCTTTTAACGGCAGTTCCCTGATTGTAACCGATTTCCACGAAAATCTTTCCCTCTCGGTTGAGAAAATCCTTTCCCTTCGCTGCAATTACCCTGTAGAAATCAAGTCCGTCCTCTCCGCCGTCCAGAGCATTGTGAGGCTCGTAATCCCTCACCTCTTCCATGAGGCTGTCAATAACCCTGCTCTCGATATAGGGCGGATTCGATACTATATAGTCGAATTTCTCCCTGATATTCCCGAAAAGGTCACTCTTCACAAAGTGCGCCCCGATTTCAAGCTTCCATGCATTCCTGTCCGCAATCTCCAGTGCTTTATCGGAAATATCGGCTCCAACCCCGTAGATATTGTTTTTATACTTCATAAGTGAAAGCAGCACACAGCCGGAGCCCGTACAGAGGTCAAGCACGCTCGCCCCGTCCGGCACCTCCGCCATAGCCTCTTCCACGAGAAATTCCGTATCTATCCTCGGTATAAGCACATCCTGGGACACCTCGAATTCAAGCCCCATGAAATCCGTCTTGCCGATTATCAGCTGGACCGGATAACGTGTTGCTCTCTTTTCGATAACCTTTTTGAAGAATTCCTCATCCTTCTCCGGAAGCTCCTCTTCACCATGCGCGAGAATAAATGTCATCGTCTTTCCGGTCGCATAGTCAAGAAGCAGCCGGCAGTCAGTCTCCGCGTCAGCTATGCCCGCTTCGCTCAGTATCTTTTTTCCATACAAATGCGCTTCTGTATATTTCATACTCAAACCTGCCCGTCAGGCTTCCGATTGTAAGCCCTCAATCTCAGTATCATCACCTGTTTCCTTCAGATCAAAATTCTCCGAAAGATATTTCTTCCAGTCGAAAATCGCCTCCACCGAAGCTATCCCGACCTTAATCATTTCATCATCCGGCTCCGCTGTGGTAAGACGCTGCATAAGCAGTCCCGGAACCGAGAAAGCCCTCACAAGGAAATTGTTGCTCTTTCCCGCAAGCCTTATAAATTCAAAGGATACACCCGCTATGACCGGCACAAGGACTATCCTCATGACCACCTTCATTATCCTGCTGTCCGTCTGGATGAAGGCGAAGAAAATAATGGAGATTACCATTACATACAAAAGAAAGCTGGTTCCGCAGCGTCTGTGCTCCCTTGATGCCGCCCTTACATTCTCTACGGTAAGCGGATTGCCCGTTTCAAGGCAGTTGATACATTTATGCTCTGCCCCATGATACATGAATACCCGCTTTATATCCTCCATCATGGATATCCCCAATATATAAATAACAAAAATCGCCATCCTTATAAGTCCCTCAACTAAGGCAAGAAGCTGCGGATTTTCAATATATTTCTTAAAGAAAAGCGAGGCAAAGTAGGGAAGCACCATAAAAAGACCTACGGCAAAAAGCATCGACACAACCATTATAATTCCGCTCATTGCCGAGTCTGCCTTCGTCTTCTCCGCCTTATTTCCCTCTTCATCCTCCATGAAATATTCTGTGGAAATATTCAAAGTCTTCATTCCAAGCACAAGCGAATCCACAAAACTGAATATCCCCCTTACAAAAGGAATATTGTAAACAGGCTTTGGCGCAATTCCCTTATATTCACCTGACTCTACCGCCAGCTCCTTATTCGGCTTCCTGACCGCAACGGCATATTTATCACCGTTTCGCATCATTACGCCTTCCATAACCGCCTGTCCGCCTATTCCTGAATACTTTGCCGGGCATGAATTATTCTTACTCATCAGATAGCCTTTCCATCACAATTAAAACATATATGATTCCAGTGCAAAAAGCCTGTTCACACCTGCGCTTGCGCAAAGGTGGGGACATGGCTTTGATGCACGCCCCCGTATGAGC
>CAJOPI010000218.1 GCA_905236275.1 uncultured Lachnospiraceae bacterium
ACCGATACCTTCTTGACGCTAAGGCTGAATCGGATGATACGACCATGGAAAAGATCAGGGCTTTTGTCAGAAATGAGATGAAGGACGATGTTTTTGTTAATATCGTAGAAGCCGTAATAGTAACTGTAGTATGGAAAGCGGAGGATTCGGAATATGGATTTGAAGGATATAAAAGATGAGGAATTAAGAAAATGTGCTGAGTTTCACGGTCATATATGTCCGGGGCTGACTATAGGATACCGTGCCGCACAGTATGCAAAAAAGCTTCTGGACATATCATTTTCCGAAGACGAGGATGTGGTATGCGTTTCGGAAAATGATGCCTGCGGAGTGGATGCCATACAGGTGCTGCTCGGCTGTTCTGCCGGAAAAGGAAATCTCCTGTTTCATATGAGAGGAAAACAGGCTTTCTCATTTTATAACAGAAAGAACGGTAAGTCAGTGCGTCTCGTCCTTAAAGAAGGAAAAGAGGATAGATCAAGGGAAGAATGGCAAAAGGAACTTGAAGAAAAAAGTGATGAGGAACTTTTTGAAATAAAAGAAGTTACGTTTGAATTGCCTGAAAAGGCGAGGATATTTGTTTCGTACCCTTGCGAAAAATGCGGAGAGATGACGGCAGAGAGCTTTATAAGACTTGAAGACGGAAAGAAGCTTTGTCTTGACTGCTATGAAGAATATTCAAGGTTTTCCTGAAATAAATGTTCCATATGTCATTCTGAGGAGCAGTTTACTGCGACGAAGAATCTGTAAACTATGAAAAAGCGTCTTTGTTCTGAGAGATAATCAAGGATTCTTCGGGCTGAAGCCCTCAGAATGACATGGCTGAAGCCCTCAGAATGACATAGTAATATATAATAAAAAAATTTCGGAGGATATATAACATGAAAAAGATAATAAAATTTTCCATGATAGGAGCGGCTATTGCAGCATTGACGCCGGTTCTTGCAGCCTGTGGAGGTACAGGAGGTGCCTGAATTACGACAGCTGCTTCAACGGAAACGACAACAACAGCGTCAGCGGCAAGTACCACTGCTGCGACAACGACTGCAGGCTCAGGCAGTTCAAGTACAGGTACAAAAACGATAACAGACAATACCGGAAGAACGGTAGAGGTACCCGATACGGTTAATTCAGTCATAGGACTTAACAATGGTCTTCGCTATCTCTGTTATCTTGGATGTGTGGATAAGGTCGTAGGTGTAGAGCAGGGAGAACACGAAACAGACACTGAGAAGATAAATGTTGTGAAAGCATACGGTCACACATATAAGAACACCTGGCAGGATAAGCCCATAGTTGGTGAAGGAGGTTCCGGCGGATATACCCCTTATGAAGAAGAAATAATAAATGCTGCACCTGATGTGATAATAGCCGGTTATTCAAAGGAAGATGCCGACTCTCTTCAGCAAAAGACGGGAATCCCTGTTGTTGCCATAAATTCAGGAACTCTTTTCGGAGATGATTATGACGATGCCCTTGAGGTCATAGGTGAGGTCATGGATGTCGAGGACAGGGCAGAGGCTATCATAGATTATATTGATGAAGTGCAGGACGAGATGAAGGAAAAAACAAAGGATGTTCCCGACGCAGATAAACCTAAGGTCTATACCGGAGCAGTTTCCTTTAAAGGCGGTCACGGTATAGAGGGCACATACAGCAACTTCCCTATATTTACGGTAATGAATGCCAATGATGTATGTAAAGGTCTTTCCGATAAGGTAAACGGAATGACTATAGATAAAGAGAAGGTTCTTGAATGGAATCCGGATGTAATATTCCTGGATCCGAACAATAAGTCATTTGTAAAAGAAGACATGAATGCCAACCCTGATTACTATAAACAGTTAAAGGCTTTTAATGACAACAGTGTATACACTTGCATAGGCTACAACTGGTACCATACCAATATCGAGATAGCACTTGCCGATACATATTATGTAGCAAGCATACTTTATCCCGAACAGTTCAAAGATGTAGATCCTGTCGAAAAAGCAAAGGAGATATTCAAGTTCTTCCTGAATAATGACACTTATTATGATGACCTGGATGCTGCCGGTATGGGATTCGGTAATTATAATCTTGACTGATAAATATACACAGACAGGTGTACCTTTTCTGTAAATAAGGGGGTGAAAAACCGGATCATGAACAATAAAGGCATTGTGCAGAAAAGCTCAAAGCCGGGAACGGATTATAACAGATTTGTCAGAAGAAAAGTGCTGATTCTTGTCATATTGTGCGCAGGCTTGTTTGCCCTTGCTATATTTGCCATAGGACAGGGATCGGCTCATGTATCTGTGCCAGAGATATTTAAAACCTTTATCGGACAAGGGGAGCCCCGATCCCAGACAGTAGTTATGGGAGTAAGGGTTCCCCGTGTAACCACTGCGATTTTGGTAGGTGCAACGCTTGCCGTGACGGGCGTTGTAATGCAAAGTGTACTTAAAAATCCCCTTGCGTCTGCCTCAACGCTGGGAGTATCAAACGGTGCCTCTTTTGGTGCTACTATTGCTATAATCGTATTTTCGGCAGGCATACAAAATTCCACATCTGCGGCAAATGCAATAAGCATAACCAATCCCGTGCTTGTCAGTACCTGTGCTTTTCTGGGCGGTATAGGAGCTACGATAATAATTATCGGGCTTTCAAGGATAAAACAGGTGGGACAGCAGGGGTTGGTTCTTGCGGGAGTTGCGCTAAGTGCTATTTTTTCAGGTGCAAGTACACTTATACAGTATTTTGCCGATGATGTACAAGTTGCTGCTGTTGTATTCTGGACCTTCGGTGACCTGGGAAGTACAAATGCAAAAGAGGTTTTTATAATCCTTGCAGCATTTGCAGGTTCATTTATATTTTTCATGATAAACCGCTGGAATTATAATGCCATGGAAAACGGAGAGGAAACAGCCAAGAGTCTCGGTGTAAATGTAAACCTTATCATGTATTCGACCATGACCGTAGCTGCATTTGCAACATCCATAGCAGTCTCCTATGTAGGTATCATAAGCTTTATAGGGCTTATAGCACCTCATATAATGAGAAGATTCGTAGGTAATGATTACAGATTTCTTATTCCTACGTCGGCAGCAGCGGGAGCACTTATACTTTTGGGAGCCGATTCATTTGCAAGGCTCATAATAGCTCCTATAATTTTGCCGATAGGGGCGATAACTTCATTTGTAGGAGGTCCCATCTTCCTGTGGATATTATTTAAGGGAGCAAAGAGAAAATGATAAATATAAAGGACATAACATTCTCTTACGGGAAGAGGGATATTTTAAAAGATATTTCTTTTGATATCGAGCAGAATAAATGTATCGCGATACTCGGTAATAACGGGGCGGGGAAGAGTACTCTTATTAAATGTCTGAATCGTATTATTCCCGTAAAGCAGGGTGCTGTTATGGTCGAGGGTTCCGATGTGTTTACCATGTCAAGAAACGATGTGGCAAGAA
>CAJOPI010000219.1 GCA_905236275.1 uncultured Lachnospiraceae bacterium
ATCCGTCATTTTGATGTAATTAAGAGATCCAGTCATTACAGTAGTTGCTCTACGGAAAAATGTCAGATTCGGTACATTATATAACTGCTCGATATTCTCATAAAGGCCTGTACACACAAGATAGATAGGATATCCAGCTCGAAGCCATTTACCAAATTCAGACACAAATGTTATTACGTCTGTTGTTTTTGATATCTCGTCTATACCGATTAGAATCTTTTTATGAGATTCCTCTGCTTTCTTAAGTAATTTTTCTATCTCAACACCTTTATCAAAATACTTTTCATCTTTAGATGAGGTAATATCTGTTTCAACTCCAACACCTAAAACCTTAGCAGATAAGTTTACATTTTTAGAAGTTTTCTCATTGCCTTTCATGCCCGAAAAATCCTCAACCAGCTGAGCAAGTAGTTGTTGAAGCATATCTCTGGCAGGAGAAATACGATATATATACCATTCGTTCTTTCCTAGCTGTTTTACTTCCTCCTCAACCTTAGCTAACAGCACAGTCTTCCCCGAACCTCTGACACCAGTTATTTTGTACACAGATTCAGACGGACGATCATAACCAAAATTCTCTACTATTTCTAAAGTCTGTTCAGTTGGAATATAACTGTTATCCGGTATTTTGCTATAAGTCGTTACAAATGGATTTTGCATTCTTTTATTCCTTTTTATTCTTTTTGAAATGTTTTATTCTTTTTTATTCTTTTTTATTTATTTTATTCTTTTTTATTTTTTCTGTCAAG
This sequence comes from uncultured Lachnospiraceae bacterium, assembly GCA_905236275.1. Classification (GTDB taxonomy): domain Bacteria; phylum Bacillota; class Clostridia; order Lachnospirales; family Lachnospiraceae; genus NK4A144. The sequence goes on from CAJOPI010000219.1 coordinate 750, forward strand.
AATAACACTGAAAAGGAATCATTTAATTATAATCATAAAACATTTCACGTATGTTTTCATATCGTAATTGCTCTTAGAAAGTTTTACTGTTTATTAACTATACTAAGGTATCACTCCCTCAGACTCTGAAACAAAAGGGGCTTTTAGATCATAATCTGAAATCTCGGAAATGGGTAAGGGCAGTTTAAGACCGATCCTTGATTCCTTGAAATTTATATGTTTTGAATGAGCATCACCGCCGCTTCTGTCCACAGAATAAACTTGTATCGTATCATTTTGCAATGAAATAAAAGCATGGCCAAAACCTGCAGGAATCAGTACTGCACGGGCATTTTCTTCTGACAGTTCAATTGACTCCCATTTAAGATAGGTCGGCGATCCTTTTCTCAGATCAATAACGTAATCCATCCCTCTGCCCTTTATGACTGTCACATACTTCGTCATAGGGCTAATCTCATCTCTGTAGTGTATCCCAAAGAAAGTTCCTTCTTTGGGCATGCTGTAGATCCTTGTCTCCAGGGCTTTGAAATCATCAATATTTTCATCAATTACATACGCCAGAGTTCCACGGTTATCAACACGCGCACGAAGCTGATATATTTTTACCTTTCCAAATAATTCTTTTATTACCATATATTCACCATTGATCACTTTTTCAGGTCTTTTTCCATCATATATTCTGTGACTCCGGGACGGTACAGGTTAGGAATTACCCCAACTTGCCGATAGCCGTTTCTTTCATAGAACCGCTTTGCGTCCGGGTTATAATCTGCGACAACAAGGAAAAACTTGTCTGCCATTTCATGCGCGATTCTTTCAGAATAATCCAACAGAGCCTTACCGATCCCCCTGTTCCTGTATTCTTCCTTTACGGCGATGATGTGCAGGTAAGGAAAACTGTGAAACGCGCCTTTGGGAATGATATATGTAAAGCCGACGCATTCTTCACCAATGAATGCCACATACAAATTCTCCTGGCGAATTCCTTCAAGGATCGCGTCTTCCGCGCTTCCCGGTGAAGAAAAGTATCTTTCGCCGAGTGTTGACTGACAGAGTGCGTCCCTGCAATCCTCCAAATACAGTTCGTTTGCTTTTGAAAATGTGATTTCCTGCATTCTAATCTCCCTCTTTGTATCAGTGCTTAATCTATTGTTCTGATAATCATCCACACAAAGATATTACGCTCTTTTCATTACCATTCTGACTATTGTAACCGGTGTGCCGAGAGTCCATTCCTTTTTGCAGCCGTCAAACTC
>CAJOPI010000220.1 GCA_905236275.1 uncultured Lachnospiraceae bacterium
CCGACACCCGGCTCACCGATAAGTACAGGATTATTTTTACTCTTTCTGGAAAGAATTCTTATAACATTTCTTATTTCAGTATCTCTTCCGATTACAGGATCGAGCTTTTGCTTTTTGGCTTTTTCTACAAGCTCAGTGCCATATTTACTGAGAGTATCGTAGGTTGCCTCTGGATTGTCAGTTGTAACATTTCTGTTTCCTCTTACCTCGGAAAGAACCTGCAAGAATCTGTTTCTGTCTATGCCAAACTCTTTTAAAATATCCTTTATCTCGCGGTTTGGCTTTTTGATAATGGACATAAAAAGATGCTCAACAGATACATACTGATCTCCAAGAGCCTTAGCTTCGTCTTCCGCGGATAAAAGAGCTTTGTTTAAATCTGCGCCGATATAAGGCTGACCTCCGGATACTTTTGTTCTTTTCTCTATAGCTGAGATAATTCTGTTTAGGAATGAGTCCCTGTCTATGCCCATCTTTTCGATAAGTTTAGCAATAAGACTATCCTCAATAGTCATAAGAGAGTATAGAAGGTGTTCCTGCTCAATTTCCTGATTGCCATATTCAAAAGCAACTTTCTCACAGCCATTTACAGCTTCGATAGATTTTTGTGTAAATTTCTGTATATTCATAAAAGCCCCTCCTCATTGTGTTTGTTGTTCTATTACAACTATAACACAGAAAAGAATATTGTCAAATGTTATTTCATTAAAATTCTATAATAGGGGATTGTCTGGAATTTACAGTAAAAACAGAGACTGCGATGAGTACAGTCCCTGCTTTTAAGGTGAAGCTATATGAAAGTTTTAAAAGGGTTTCAATTAAGTATCATCTCAAAACAGCTTTCTTTGTTGTTTTTTTGATGACTGTGATTGATGTAAATACTGCAAGCATAAGAATCATGATCCTTACAGGAGTATTAGTTGTATCTTCTGTAGATGCTCTTCTTGCGCCAAGTACTGCAGCTTCACTATTTGTATCTCTTGTAGCACCAAGTACAGCTGCTTCTTCTGGAACTGCTGCCATTGCAACTGGAGTTTCAGCTATTGTTACAACTTCCGGAGCAACTAAAGCAGGAGTAACTGTGTCATCAGTAGTTGTATCAGCGGCATCATCAGTAGTGTCTTCGTTAGCAGGTGTAGCAGCTGTTGGAACTTCCAGATCAGGAATAATTGGTGTAACTATCGGATCTATTACAGGAACAGGAATAACTTCAGGTATTACCTCGGGTTCAGGAGTAACTGTTGGCTCAGGGTCAGGTGTAGGAGTAATCTCAGGTTCTGCAAGAAGATCCATAAGGCTGATATAACTTAAGTATGATCTTTTACTAGGTGCTGCAAGCTTTTCAAGGATATTTGGAGTATAGTCAATAAGATTTAAAGTTGGTTCTACAGGTGTGTTATAGGTCTTGTAAACTTTAAGGGGCATCCATGCGTAGTCATAAATCATATCTATATCAGTTATGTCACCGACATGGTTTGTTCCGTCTTTATAAGTTAAAGTATGACTATCGCCACTATTCCATGACCAGGAAGATGTGACTGCGTTGTCCATTAGTATACTTCCTGCGCTCATCCAGTATCCCATGCTATGATCTTCGTCGGTATTCATATAAAAGCATGCGTAACCGGGATTGGTAGTCTCAAGCTGTGCGCCTGCTGAGTTAAATGTAATGACATCGTTTTCATCAATTTCAAAATCCTCAGAGTAGAAAAGACCTATTTCTGAGAAGTTGTGCTCAACGTGTATTTTTACTGTGTTGCCGGATTTTTCAGCAGCTTCTTCAATAGTATAGGAGTTACCGATTGAAAATACTGCGTTCTCATCTGCGTTCTTTTCTACAGAAGTGTTTGCAGGATTGTTGTAATAAGTATTTATTGTGTTGTTATACTGTTCTACTGAAGAATATCCGACTGCTTTGATCCTTTCTTCCATTGCAAGATCTTTTTCATACTGCACAAGATCTTCTTCGTACTGTGCCTTAAGTCTTTCGTTTTCCTGCTGAATTTCCTCGGCCTTTTCAAGTTCTGCCTGGTTGTTATTCTCTATTTCTTCATTTCTTTTTTCTGTATCAATTACAGCCTGTTCGTACTCAGCATCAACTGCGCTGTTGTACTCATCAACCTGCTGATTGTAGTTTTCTGCCTCTGAATTGTACTGGCGGATCATGTCATTGTTGATATCGCCTGTAGGCTCTTCAGGCTTTGTTGGCTGTGCAAGAGCAGAAGGATTTTCGTTCTCATTGGGAGCATCTGTAGTATTCTCTAAAGCTTCGTTACTTGTTTCTTCTTCAGCTTCTTCTGATTCGGAGTTATCAGTCGGCTGCTCATTGTCAGCAGTTTCATTTGTGTTTTCAATTTCTGCTTCATTGTTGTTTACAATATGTTGATTATTGTCTACATCATTTTCTTCTGATGCATTATCATTATTTTCTTCATAATCAGAAGATTCATTTTCCTGCTGCTCATCTGCGGCATAGGATGTAAATGTCATTCCCATTGCTGCTGTAAAAGTAACAGCGGTTGAAAAGAATGCAAACATCCATGTTTTGAATTTGTGGTTTCCATCATTTTTTCTCATCATAACATTCACCCTCACTTTCATTTTTGTGTTGCTTCGCCCTTTTGTTAGCATGATGATAACAAGCGGGCAATCATAGAAATAATCATAATTGCGTCCAAAAATGTAAGTTAATTGAATGTTTATGAGTGCTTAATTTTATTTACTTTTTGGTTATTTTCTTTACCTGAATTTTTAGAAAATTAAGAAAATTTATTGTTGACTTTATCGTATATATAGCCTATCGACTCTAACTTAGATACAATATCTTGTAGCTCATCATTTGAAAGATCCAGTCCTTCAGCAAGAGAATCCAGATTATCGTATTCATCTCTGAGCTTCATATTTACGTAGCTGAGCAGCATTACAGGGTCCTGTGGAATCATATTTTTCTCCTTTAGTAAAAAACATTTTGCTCTATCATATCACATCGAAGTACTATTTTTTATCTCACCCAATATATTGGTAAAAATTTTATAAATTACCACATTATATTGAAACAGCTGAAAATAAGGGTGTATAATTAGTTTGATATATCATATATTTTTGTGCGGTCTTTCAAAAG
>CAJOPI010000221.1 GCA_905236275.1 uncultured Lachnospiraceae bacterium
CCCTTTGGCGTGAACTTGTAGGCGTTGCTTATAAGATTTAAGAGCACCCTGTTCAGGCGGTTCACATCGCATATAAGATAGCGATGTGTAACTGACTCAGTCCTTACGATATAGTCAAGCCCCTTCGTCTCCATCTGTGTCGAGAATAGGTCTTTCACATCGTCCAGTGCTTTAACTATGTCAGAATTTTCCGGTGTCAGCTCCATCTTGCCATTCTCGATACGGCTCATATCAAGAACATCATTTATAAGAGCGAGAAGGTGCTTACTCGAAGCCTCTATTTTTTCCAGATAATCAACCGTTGCCGCCGAAAGTGATGCATCCTTTTTTGCAATGGTCGTATAGCCGATAATCGCATTCATGGGCGTTCGTATGTCATGGCTCATATTTGAAAGGAAGGTGCTTTTCGCCCTGTTGCTCTCCTCCGCCTGTATTTTCAGGTATTCCATGGCTTTCTCACGCTTCATCATGTAGCTGTAGATATTGAACATGAGTATGAGGACGATTATTATAACTCCCATCTGGATCCAGCTTGAACGTATCGTGTCATGGTTTATCTCTTCGAGCCTTTCCTGAAGATAATTGTCAGCCTCAGCCTTAACGCTTTCGCTTAAAGTTACTCCGTTTCTTTCAAGTTCTTCAATATTGTAGCGGCTCAGGTCGTTCAGGACACGTTCGGTCGAGTCATTCGTGGACTGACGCAGCCAGAGCATACTCGTGAAAAATATCATAAAGAGGAGGGCAATCCAGACTGCCGTAGATTTTCCGAAGCGGTTTTCCTTATCCTGCGAAAGCACATATCTGAAAAAGATGAAGCCCAACACGCTCCAAATTATGAGGATAAGATAGGACTCAGCCGAAAGCTGGCTTGATGTCCAGATATTCGGCACAAGGAAAATCAGGACAGAAATTATGGAAAATATAAAACCTATGGCTCCTGTAATATGAAAGACCCTGCTGCCGTCGATTTTCGCACTGCGGAAGGCGCAGGCAGAGGTATAGGCGTAAGCGACAAGGGCAGCGATAGTGTTTATGTCGATTATCCAGCCAATAGCCGCCCTTCCCAGAAAGGGCACCGCAAGTGAAATCGTTATCAGGAAAATGAAGGCATTATTATTATTATTATTGCTGTTGTTCTTTGGATTGTTATTGTTGAGCTTTCCGAACCATTCGGGTAATATGTGGTCTTCGGTCATTGCATAGATTAAACGGCTTGCCGCAAGATAATTTCCGATAAGACCTGTTATGATTCCGCCGGTGATTGCAAGAGCAAGAATCACCATACCCATAGTTCCCATACAGCTGTATACCGCATTGAAAACAGGAAGTGAGGCGAGTCCTTTGAGACCGTTGACATTTTCGAGATATGCCACCCAGTCAGAGAAGCCTTCCGGCTGGACGGAAGCCGCCATAAGCGAAAGGGTGGAATAGCAGAAGCTTGCTATGATCAAGGAGATAAGCATTATCCATATTGATTTTTTCGGGCTGAATTTGAAGCCCTGTGTGGAGTTCGATATTGACTCGAAGCCGACGAAAGCCCATGGCGCAAGTACCATTATGCTCAGAACCTGCTGCAGCGAATTGCGCTCCGAGGGCAGAAACGCAGGGTTGAGTCGGTTTATGCCGCCATGAAGGAGAAGCACCGAAACGGCGCAGATTATCACGCATACTACAAGGACTATCGCCATTAGGGTCTGTATCCTTATTGCAAGGGTCTTGTTCTTCATGCAGATTATGCCGAACAGGACGATGACAAGGAGTGTCAGAAGAACCTCCCCGCCGTATACGTCATAGCCCGCAACCGAATAGCTGAAGCCGAACTGCAGGATTTTTCCGAAAATATTCCTGACAACAAGGACTATCGCCGTAGCATTTGCCCACATTATGGCAATATAAACGAGCATAAGGAACCACGCGCTTAAAAATCCATGGTCGAAGCCGAAGGTTCTTAAGGAATAGGTGAGCGTTCCGCCCGCGTCGGGGTATTTGTTCATGAGGTAATGGTAATTCATTCCTATTATGAACATGATTATGCCGCCCGCCAGCATTCCGAGGGCTGTTCCGACTGGTCCCGCAAGCGGCAGGAAGGTGTTTCCCGGCATAACGAAAGCTCCCCAGCCGACGGCGCAGCCCAGAGAGAGTGCCCACGCATTCAGGGGAGTAAGGTATTTACTGAGTTCATGGTCTGAAGGTGCATTGTTCATGGCAGTTTCTTTCCTTTTATGAATTGTAAAGATAAGGCAAAAGTTATGTCAGGGATTGTTCCGCATACAACTTCATCGTGATTTAAATTATACTCAAATTCGATAGTGAAATCATTAAATAAGCGGCATGTTTTGTGAAAAATGCATATAGGAAATGAGTTTATTTTTCGTGGGATAAATGATATAATATTTCGATTTATTGTTAAGGGGTTTTATATTTTTATGAAAAACGACAGTCTTTACTACAGTGTCGGCGCGCTTCTTTATTGCCCTGCAAACAGGGAGAGCATTGCTGACTCTGTAATACATGAAAAATTCGGGAAAAGATTTTCCCTTGCCTTGTGTCTTGAAGATACGATAAATGACAGCTTCGTTGCTGAAGCTGAGGAAGTCCTGGTCAAATCACTCGAAAAGATTTACAGAAAGCATCAGGATAAGGATTTTTATCTTCCAAAAATTTTTATAAGGGTACGTGCTGCGGAGCAGATTGCGAAACTTGTGAAAAGACTTGGAGTATCCTCCGAACTTGTTACGGGTTTTATTATTCCGAAATTCAGCATGGAAAATGCTGACGAATTTATAAATGAAATTATTCGTGTGAATGAGTCCGGTCAGAACAGCTTCTATATGATGCCGATATATGAAAGTGCTTCGATAATCGATCTGAGGAAGAGATATGATATTCTTTACAGCCTGAAGGAGTCGCTTTCGAAGATCGAGGAGCTGGTGCTGAATATTCGTGTCGGCGGAAATGACCTCTGCCACTGCTTCGGCTTCAGACGTCACGCTGATGAGTCTATTCACAAAATCAGCCCTATTGCAAATATTTTCTCGGACATTATCACCGTTTACGGTTCGGACTACGTTGTATCGGGTCCCGTCTGGGAATATTACAACGGTCCGCACTGGAGAGACGGTATGTTCTGCGAAATCCATGATGACAAGCTCTGTGGTTTCTCCGGCAAAACAGTCATTCACCCGAAGCAGATTGCCGTCGTAAACGAGGCCTTCAGAGTTTCCCAAGCCGACTTTGAAGACGCAAAGGCCGTCCTCGGCTGGAGTCAGGACTCTTTTCTTTACGTTTCCGGCGGTCACAAGGGTCAGCGCATGAACGAATACAAAACCCACCTCAACTGGGCGCAGCGGACGCTCTATCTCGCACAGGTCTTTGGTGTCGAAACTGTTTCCTTAACTGAGGTGGTTTAGGAACTGTAGCAGTTGAAGGAAACGACAACAGCAATGGTAAAGCGAACAAAACTATACTAAACTAATGGGAATAAGGAACAGATTCTAACTACAGGAAATGAGGTAACGAAGAGGTGGAGTATACTGAAGCGGATTTGGTGAAGCTTGCTAAACGCGAAAATAATAAAAAGCGTAATTATCTTCTGGTTAATCCGATGCAGGGGAAGCATGTGCCTGTTTCACCGACGAAGGCGCTTAGACTTTTTGACGACCTTGCGGATAATATAAGGAAAAGTTATGAGCCGGAGAAACTGCTGCTTGTGGGTTTCGCGGAGACAGCGACGGCGATAGGTGCGGAGCTTGCGGTTTCCCTTGGTGCGGAATATATACAGACAACGAGGGAGATAATTGCGGGCGCCGACTATTTATTCTTTTCAGAAGAGCACAGCCATGCAACGGAGCAGAAGCTTGTTAAAGATGACATGGACAGGGTTTTGCCCGGAATTGATAGGATAGTTTTTGTCGATGACGAACTGACTACGGGGAAGACGATACTAAATATCATTTCGATTTTGGAGAAGAGGTATCCTAAGAAAATCGAGTTTTCCGTTGCGTCGATTTTGAATGGAATGAATGAGGAAAATTTTCAAGTCTACAAGAACAAAAATATAGAACTTTTCTATCTTTTGAAAACAGACCACAGCGGATACAGTGAAGCGGCCGATAGATTATCCGCTGACGGAATTTATCACAAGCCCGTTTTCGAAAGCAGGGAAAACATTCAGTGGAAAGATATCAGAGGCGCAGTTAATGCGAGAAGGCTTGTAAACGGAAAAGATTATGCGAAAAGCTGCGAGGGTCTCTGGAATGAAATTTATAAGGATAATGCAGATTTAAGGGAAAAGAGAATTCTTCTGATAGGGACGGAAGAGTGCATGTATCCGGCACTTTACGTTGGAAAAAAATTTGAAGAAATGGGAAATACGGTATTCAGTCATTCGACCACAAGGAGTCCGATCGAAGTCGGAAGTTCCGATAATTACCCCCTGCATGAGCGATATGAGCTTCGAAGTCTCTATGACAAAACGCGTGTTACGTTTATTTATGACATAGGAAAATATGACTGTGTTTTCATCATAACGGATGCTGCGAAGAAAAGCGCAGGCGAAGAAACGCTTTTGAATGCGGTTGGGGAATATAATGATAATATACAATTCATTAGGTGGGGTAGCTGATGAGAAGTTCGTATAAAAAAGATGATGTAATTTTACTGCTGAAGGACATTACGGGAATGGTTGAGCCTCAGCCGACGGAAGAGAGGGAGAAGCTTATCCAGTCGGGAAGGCATTACAGTGAAATGCTCCCGATAGAATACGTTCCGACAGAAAAATATATGGAGGTCTACCGCGAATCGCTTAGGAATTATTCTAAAGCTGTTGCTAATGCGGTGGGTGTTCTTTCGGACAGGATAATAAACCTGAGGGAAAAGGATACGGTAATTGTGTCGCTTGCAAGAGCGGGTATTCCCATAGGTATCCTTGTGAAGCACTATATAAAATTCAAATATGGCGCGGATATTCCACACTACTCTATTTCGATAATACGCGGCAGGGGAATTGACGACAATGCAATGAAATACCTCCTTAAAAGCTATGAAGCGGAGAGGCTTCTTTTCCTTGACGGCTGGATAGGTAAGGGTGCGATACTAAAGGAACTTAAAAAGGACATTGCAGCCTATAAGGGTGTTTCGGATGAAATCGCTGTAGTTGCAGACCCCGCAAATGTTACAGAGCTTTGCGGAACCCATGAGGATATTCTTATTCCGAGTTCCTGTCTCAACAGCACCGTTTCGGGACTTATCAGCAGGACATTTCTTCGCTCAGATATCATAGGCAAGAATGATTTTCATGGTGCGGTTTTCTATGAGAATTTGAAAAGCTCTGACCTGTCTTATGATTTTATCAATGCCATTGAGAAGGAATTTTCGCTTAATAATCATGAGGACAATGCTTTTATTGAAGGTCGTGGAATTGATGAAGTAGAGAAAATCGCTGCGGAATTTGCCATTGATGACATTAACTTAATCAAGCCCGGTATAGGCGAAGCTACAAGAGTTCTTCTGCGCCGCGTCCCATGGAAGGTTCTCATTGACCCCCGCTACAAAGACGATGCCGAGTTGAGCCATCTGCTACGACTCGCAGAAGAAAAAAACGTGCCTCTTGAGCTTTACCCACTGAAACATTATAAGTGCTGTGGGATTATTAAAAAGATCGCAGATGCGTGATTTTGGCATAGGAATATCTGCAACTTTTACAACAGTTTTTACAGCATCTTCTTCAGATTGACCATCTCAATAGCACCAACTGCGCAGTCGTAGCCCTTGTTTCCTGCCTTGCAGCCTGCACCCCTTCGCGCCAGTTCTATGGCGCGCCTCATATAGCTTTCTTCTGTCTCAGACATTCCCCTGATCCTTTCTTTAAAACTTAAAAAGCCCCGAGTTCTCATTAAGATAAACTCAGGGCTTCCGCCTTTTCAGAATAGAAAAACAAATGCACATAATTACATAGTAAAAACAAATAACACTACGCACAGCATCTATAAAATCTTCTTTCATCCAGACTTTACTGTCGGTCTCGGAATTTCACCGAAGTCATGCGCCTGCGCGCTCGCGGACTTTACCGCCGGTCGGGAATTTCACCCTGCCCTGAAGACTTATTATCATTATAGAATTTTCACAACAAGCTTACTATAACACCCCTGCAATGATTTCGTAAGGTCAATTTTTTCAAAGCTTGAATCTGCCGACTATTTCCGTAAGTCCGCCAGCTGTAAGCTGCTGCTTTGTAGCCGTATCCGCAACAGACTCAACCGATTCCACAACGGCATTTATCGAGTCGGTAATCTCGGCACTGTTGCTTGAGGTCTCCTGCGAGCTCTCTGCAATGTTCTGGACCGCTTTGTTTACCTCTTCCATATTGTTACCGATACTTTCAGTCATATCGTCAATCCTGTCAGCAAGATTTCCGAAAAGCTCCGCATCACGTCCATATTGCTGACCTATTTCGACAAAATTGCTGTAATCAGGTGCTACCGTATCCTTCAGGAAATCAAGAAGCTTATTCGAACCGTCTGCAAGCTCTGAGAAAGCACCCTGTATTTCGTCGATCGTTTCCTGAATTTCATTAACGGTATCATCGGTTTCAGTGGCAAGCTTTCCGATTTCCTCTGCAACGACTGCAAAGCCCTTTCCTGCCTCTCCTGCCCTTGCTGCCTCTATCGATGCATTAAGCGAAAGGAGATTGATCTGCGAAGAGATTTCCGAAATCGAGGTTGCAAGAGTTCCGATCTTCGATACTATTTCAGCCTTTGCCGATGCAGCTTCGATATCAGCCTGACGCACCTGCGCTACCCTTATCGCCTCATCGCTCGAACGCTGGCTGTCGTCTATGATCTTCCTTGCGCGTTCCCTTATCTTTACGACTTCTCCCTTTGCTTCTTCCGTCTGCTTTACAAGTCCCTGAACAGAATCATTGACCTCCTGTACCGATGCGCTTACCTGCTCTGTTGCCGCGCCTGCCGACATCATCGCATCGTTTACAGCCTCCATGTTTCCCTGTATCTTCTGGAACTCTGCAGATAATTCCTCACTCATTGCCCCGAGTGTCGTGGAAGAATCATTTATACTGCCCGCTTCCCTCGCAATACTGCTGATAACGTCCTTATTAGCCGACAGCATCTTATTCATCGAATGACCCATCTGGGCAAGTTCATCATTTCCCTTAACCTTCAAAGGCTCTACCGTAAAGTCGCCCTCTGCAAGTGTATCTGAAAACGACTTAACCTTTGCAATTATGGTTGTCATATTATTTATAACGAAGAATATTGCAACTCCGAAGATAATAACCATGATTGCGGAGAATATCGACATTTTCAGTCCGAGACCTTCGGAATTTGCGGTTATCTCACTTTCAGGAAGAAGCCCCAGCAGCTTCCAGTTGACATCCGGAACTGTCTGCCACATAAGATTCCACTGTTTTCCGTTTATATTGATCACAGCATCGCCGTTCTCTTCAGCGCTAATCCTGTCAGCATATTCTGAAAGATTCCCTATCGCAGAATCTGCAATATAAAGTTCAGCAGTCTTGCAGTCCTCCTTGGGATTAACTATAAATTTCCCTGAAGAGGTTGTCATCAACGCATAGCCTTCTTTTCCTATCTGCAATTCGTTTACAAAAGTTTCCAGCGCAGACAGATCCACATCAACCGTAACCACGCCCCTGAAAACCTTATCCTTAAGCATGGGAGCAGAACAGGATGCCATTACGGTACCCGAAGTCGGATCGTAGTAGGGGTCTGTAAAATGCGCATCTATGACCGTCATGTCCTTTACCGCGGTATAATACTCCTCGTTAAAGTAGTCATAGTCGCCATTTGAATAATCCCAGGTCTCCACAACTTCACCGTTATCGTTATACCAGTAAGGACCATAATATTCCTGAGTCTTGTCGTAGATATATGGCTCAAACCAGAGTCCGCAGCCGTTTACCATATCGTCGTGCTGTATCATTCCGCTTACTGACAGAAGAAAATCGGACAGTTCAAGTTTTTCGAAATTCTTTCCATAAATGTTAGCAAGGTCTATCGCCGACATTCTTATCTGCTCTAAATCCTTGCGCATTCTCATCGCGCTTGAATCGAGCGCATTTACCTGTGCCAAAGCCGTAAGCTCTGCACTCTCACTTTTCATACTTGATACGCAGACCAGTGTAAGTATTATAAAGCCCACAATTATCACAGGCAGAATCGTACATAGCATTTTAATCTTAATGCTCGTCCGTCTTTTACTCTTTTCTTTTGCCTTTTGCTGAACTACCCCGCTGCTTTCGTTTTTCATGTTTTCAGTATTATCCATAACGTCTCCCCCTTGGATTTGGAAAATAAAGGTTATCCCTCTACTTTCTCTATCGGCATCTTACGGACAAAATATAATGGTATAAAGTCTAAAATTTGAGATGTTCTCAAAAAAGGCCAAGCTATAAGAGCAATTTCATTTCTTCAAGAACCCTGCGGGAGATATTTATAAAATCATCTCTTTCATCCCTGCCTTTTTTATAGATGAATATCGGCTTTCCTGCCGCCTTGAAGTTCAGGGCTCCATCGAATTTATCAAGCAGCGGTTCTATATTTGCCGGGTTTAGTCTTGCCTCACCGTAGATTTCGAAAATGACTGTCGTTTCCCTCGCCGAAAGACGCTCTATATATACCTTATGCGCCATTTCCCTAAGCAGTGAAACGTTGATAAGGTTCTCTACAGGTTTTGGAAGCTTACCGAAACGGTCCAAAAGCTCATCCCTCATATCCTGAGCCTCTTCTTCCGATTCCAGCGACGCAATCCTTCTGTAAAGCTCCAGCTTCTGATTTTCGTTTTTCACATAACTGTTCGGAAGAAAAGCATCCTGGTTTATATCGATGGTGGTATCAAATTCAGGCTTAATCTCCTCGCCCTTTTCATGCTTTACGGCAAGGTCAAGCATTTTGCAGTAGAGATCATAACCGACAGCTTCCATGTGACCATGCTGCTCTGCTCCGAGAACATTTCCTGCACCGCGTATTTCCAGGTCTTTCATGGCAATCCTGAAACCGCTTCCGAGGTCGGTAAATTCCCTTATCGCCGCAAGCCTCTTTTCTGCCGTTTCCTTTAGCATTACATCTCTTTTATACATAAGGAATGCATAAGCCGTCCTGTTTGATCTTCCCACGCGTCCTCTCAGCTGGTAGAGCTGCGAAAGCCCCATTCTGTCTGCATCTGAAATTATCATGGTATTTACGTTTGGGATATCGATTCCGGTCTCTATTATCGTCGTCGACACGAGCACATCAATTTCTCCATTTATGAAATCGCTCATGATGTCCTCAAGTTCCCGCTCTCTCATCTGACCATGTGCGAAGGAAACCACAGCATCAGGAACAAGTCTTCGAATTCTCGAAGCCACGTCAGCAATATCATTCACGCGGTTATAGACATAGTAAACCTGTCCGCCCCTGCTAATTTCGCGGCTTATCGCCTCTCTCACCATCTCATCGGAATACTCCATGATAAAGGTCTGTATTGGCATTCTCTCCTGCGGAGCCTCTTCTAAAACACTCATGTCCCTTATTCCCACGAGGCTCATGTGCAGGGTTCTCGGTATTGGCGTTGCGGACAGTGCGATAACATCAACATTTCTCCGCATTTCCTTTATCCGTTCCTTATGTGTTACGCCGAAGCGCTGCTCCTCATCGATTACGAGAAGTCCCAGGTTCTTAAATTCAACATCCTTTGACAATAGCCTGTGCGTACCGATGACCACATCCACAAGACCTTTTTTTAAGTCAGCTATGGTCTTCCTGTTTTCCGCAGCAGACCTGAAACGGCAAAGCAAGGCTACATTTACCGGATAGTCCTTCATCCTCTCCGAAAGCGTGTGATAATGCTGCTCCGCAAGAATAGTCGTAGGAACAAGAAAAGCTGCCTGCTTGTTTTCCTGCACAGCTTTGAAGGCTGCCCTTATCGCAACCTCTGTCTTTCCAAAGCCCACATCACCGCAGATAAGCCTGTCCATGATCTTCCGGCTCTCCATGTCATGTTTTACAGCCTCGATAGCCATAATCTGGTCGTCCGTTTCCTCGAAAGGAAACATTTCCTCGAACTCCCGCTGCCATACGGTATCCGCCCCGTATGCATAACCCTCTGCCTTCTGTCTCTCCGCATAAAGCTCCACAAGCTTCTTCGCCACTCCCTCGACAGAGGTTCTGACCTTTGCCTTAGTCCTGCTCCATTCCTTGTCTCCAAGCTTATTTAATTTAGGCTTTTTCTCCGCATCCTTCGAAGCATATTTCTGTAAAACGTCAAGATTGGAAGCTATGACATAAACACTTGAATCGTCGCGATAAGAGATTTTTACGTAATCCCTTGTAATCCCGTCAATTTCAATATGTTCAATTCCCTGATATACTCCAAGTCCATAGCTCTCGTGAATGACATAGTCACCCACAGTAAGATCCGTAAAACTCGAAATATGTTCACCCTCGTAGCTATAACGTTTCTTCTTTTTCTTCTTTCTGACCGTCCCAAAAATATCACTTTCAGAAATAACAGCAAAACGGATATCGGGATATTCGAATCCCGCTGAAATATTCCCGTTGGCTGTCATTATCTCGCCATCCTTCAGTTCACGTTCAAAGTTATCGCTGAAAAATGCTTCTATCTCATTTTCCCGAAGATTGTCCGCAAGCCTTTTTGCCCTTGTTGTCGAAGCTGTCAGAAGTATGACCTTATATTTATTCTTCCTGAATCTCCGAAGGTCTGTCAAAAGCGACTCAAAGCTTCCATTGTAGGAATTAACCGAATGAATATTTATGCTTAAATGCGAATGCGCTTTATACTTATCCTGCTTCTGTGCTATCGTTGAAAATGCCGCAGTATGACAGGAGGATATTTTATCAAAAATCTCCTCCGTACCATACAGGATATCGCACTGACCGGGAAGTATATATCCCTGCGCAAGTCTTGCCTTCATGCTTTCTGAAAATTCCATAAAGACCGCCTCGGCCTTTTCTATAAGATGTACCGGTTCATCCAGAAATATACAGGTATCATCCGCTTCGAAGAAATCAAGGAAAGAATACATTTCTTCAAAAAAGTAGTTGGCAAAGCTTATCATATTTGCCGCCTGAAGCAGATTTTCCATTTCCTCACTGAATGCATTTATAAGGCTTTTTAGCCTGTGGGCTTCCTCTGTCTTCATTGACCGGCGCAGTGCAGAATAATTTTTCTCGAAGTCTTTTTTTATCCTTTCCATTCCTTCGAGCTTCTCGTCCTCTGATAGAACTATCTCACTTGCAGGATATATTTCCGCGGTTTCAACTTCCTCCACCGACCGCTGGCTTGCCGCATCAAAAAAACGTATGGAACTGATTTCATCTCCCCAGAGCTCTATTCTTATCGGATTGTCCTCTGTAAACGGAAAAACGTCAACTATTCCGCCTCTTACCGCAAACTGTCCCTGCGCTTCAACCTGGGCTGTTCTTTCATATCCGCACTTCGCCAGCTGTTCTGAGAATTTCTTTTCGCTGATTTCATCATTTACATTTACAACTATTATATTTGACGCAATTAGTTCGAGGCCGGCAATCCTTTCAAGCAGTGCATCTATCGTAGTGATTACCGTAACCTGCTCCCCCGACATCAGTGCCTTTATGCAGTTCATCCTTTCACGTACAAGCTGGTTTCCGTTCAGATCTGACTGGTAAAACATCAGATCCCTCGGCGGATAGTAAACTACCGCGCTGTCATAGACCCGATAGTCGGAATAGAGTGCTCTCGCCTTTAATTCATCCGAGGTTACTATTATCCGGAAATCTTTATCCCTGCCGAGGACTGACATGAGGTTCGGCTTTGCAGCATCCACGCAGCCCTCGATTTCGACAACACCTTTTACTGCCAAAGCATTGCTTATTTCTTCAAATACCGCTGATTTTCCGACCGGTGTTTCAAAGGATTTCATCTTTTCTCACCCATTGTATTTATTCATTGCTGTGTCTGTTCCTTCTGTCATTACCGAAACCACAGCGTTTGCCGCCCTTATTTTTGCCTCCGCCGTCAGTTCCTCTGACTCTTCGTCAAAAGGTGCCAGCACCCAGTCAGCAAGATCCCAGCCATGAGGCTTTGCACCGACACCTATCTTCACCCTTGAAAAAGCGTCTGTTCCGAGTCTTGCGATTATGTTTTTCAGTCCGTTATGACCGCCGGCACTTCCTTTTGCCCTGACTCTTATACGCCCGGGATCAAGGTCTATATCGTCGGAGACAACTATCAGTTCTTCATCGGGATTTATTTTATAGTAGTTTACTATTTCTGCAATGGCTTCACCACTCAGATTCATGAATGTAAGCGGCTTCACCAGCAGGACTTTTTCTCCTTCTATCATTCCCTTTCCACAAGCGGCATGATGTTTTTCAAAATCTATGGCTATTCCGTATTTATCCGCAAGAATATCTATTGTGTCGAAGCCTACGTTGTGTTTGGTTCCTCTGTATTTCGGTCCGGGGTTGCCTAATCCGGCTATTACGTACATATATATTACCTTTCTAAATTCATCATTATAGTGACGCTGTCAGATTGAATTTCCGCAAAAAACTTTTCATTATTATATGATGTTAAGGTCAAAAGTGATGCCAGGGATTGTTCCGCACTTCGTGCTCCCACAATCCCACCCAATATTCGTGTTCTCGTGGTGC
>CAJOPI010000222.1 GCA_905236275.1 uncultured Lachnospiraceae bacterium
ACTTATAAAGGTAGGTATGGCCGACCTGAAGCTTTGTCCTAAAGATCAAGGCATAACGACTCTGGGGCTGGGTTCCTGTGTAGGGGTTGCTTTGGTGGATAAAATTACTCGACAGGGCGGCCTGGCACATGTGATGCTGCCTGACAGTACTGCAATCAGGAACAATTCGAATATTGCCAAATTTGCCGATACAGGGGTAGCGGAACTGGTGCGGCAGATGGAGGCTGTCGGTGCGAAAAGATCGAGAATGGTTGCAAAGATCGCCGGCGGAGCCCAGATGTTTGCATTCCAGAATAATTCGGCACTTGTAAAAGTCGGAGAACGGAACGTGCAGGCTGTAAAGGCCAAGCTTAAAGAATTTGGGATTCCGATTCTTGCCGAAGATACAGGACTTAATTTCGGACGGACGGTGGAATTTTTCCCCGCCACCGGAGATTATGTGATAAAAGCTGTAGGAAAGCCGGTTAAGACGATATGAGCGGAGAAAAGGACAGCAGGAAAAACAGACCGAAAGACATAAGCGTAAACAGCAGTCCGGCAAAGGATACAGAAGAAAATCCGGAAAATATTGAAGGACAGGCGGATGGTTCTGGTGTCAGGGAGGAGTACAGCCACCTGAAGACCAAGACCATTCCCGCTATTGTCATGTTGCTTGGAGGGCTGGCAACTTCCGTATTTTGCTTCGTGATGGGCTATGGTATTCTGGACAGTCTGCTGAGGGTTTTTGTTTCGCTGGTAGTCTTTCTCATATTTGGCGGGATAGTTAAAATTATTCTTGATAAGATAACCCTTAAGAAGATAATTATCGTTGACGTTCCCGAAGATGAAGAAGAGGAAGAGTCAGCGGAAGAAGAAATGGAAGAAGGAGAGGAAAGGCAGCCGGACGAGGAAACGGCTGATTTCTGATGCATATAGATCAACAGGGCGAAAATATGATGGAGAGGAAAATATATGGATGAGGCCGCAAGGCGGAAGCTGTGGGAGGATTACTCTGGCAGTAAATCCCCCGAACTTCGGGAAAAAATTATAATTGAATACGCTCCTCTCATAAAAGTTGTTGCAGGGCGTCTCAGCATATATCTGGGCTATAATGTTGAATATGATGACCTTGTAGGCTATGGGGTTTTCGGACTTATAGATGCGATCGATAAATTTGATGTCGAAAAAGACGTAAAATTTGAAACCTATGCATCTCTAAGAATCAGGGGAGCAATTCTTGATCAGATCAGGAAAATGGACTGGATACCGCGAACCATAAGGCAGCGGCAGAGACAGATAGAGATGGCGATAAGGGAAGTCGAATCTGCGACCGGAAAGGTTGCGACGGAAGAACTTATAGCGCGCCAGCTCGGGATAACAAGAGACGAGTATGCTGACTGGCAGTCACAGATGGCAGTGACGAATGTTATCTCGCTGAATGAGTTCATGGAGCAGGGAGTCGAGACTCCGCTTCGTGAAATCGGAAGAAACCGGGTAACCTGTCCCGAGGAATCGCTTGAAAGGGAAGAAATAAAGCAGAAGCTTGCGGAGGCTTTGGATCTGCTTACGGATAAGGAACGCAAGGTGATACTTCTTTATTATTATGAGGAACTGACGCTGAGGGAAGTAAGTGAGGTTCTTGAAGTATCGGAGTCGAGGGTATCCCAGCTCCACGTAAGGGCTTTGCAGAAAATGAAACAGAAATTAGGCAGCTATTTTGGTATCCTCACAGAACTGTAGACTATTGAAATATTGAAAACTTAAAGCGTATCGCATGCGGTACGCTTTTATTAACTGAAAAGGTCGTAAAAAAAATTCGCCTTTGATGACTTCAAAAATACTTTTTTTAACAGTTTAAAAACGTTTTTCTGTGAAAAAATGTCTTTTTGAAGGTCATATGTAAGGGTTGCGGAGTGATGGAGGTTATTTATGGGTGCGCGGAATGGTTATTTCAAAATTGTCGGTGGAGAGGAAAACGGATCGGTTATAATATACCCGCCTGAAGAGGGAGGAAAACCCGTAGACAGGATTGAACTGGGAAACTATCTCTTAAAGCATGAGATAGAATATGATCTGACCGAAATTGAAAAGGCAATTGCAGAAAAAACAGAAAAAACTGTTCCACTTCTCAGTCCTGTGAGTTATACTATAGATGAGGAAGTGTATCTTTTTGTGAGCAAAGACTCGATGAAGGTTTATGC
>CAJOPI010000223.1 GCA_905236275.1 uncultured Lachnospiraceae bacterium
GCGAGCTACGCTGATTGACGATAACGCAGCAAGTGGAAGTTTATACAAGCAAGTGTGCATAAGTTATTTATCTACAGTTCCTTAGTTTTCGAGTATCAGATCGATCACCCTCTGCTGACCGCGGGCGAATTTATGAGTGAGCTCTGCGGCGCGCATCTCTCTTCTGACATTTGGTGTATCTGCAAGCCAGCGGACAGTTTTCGCGATCGAATCATCGTCGATTTTCTCTCCGAGACCTAAGTTTATAAAGCCGTTCTGTATTCCGGCGAAAACGTGCTCCGCTTCGCGAACGTTCTGCGCCATTACTATCGCGGGAACCCCCATGCTGGCAAGCTCGTAGATTGTCCGTCCCTGACTCGTTACTGCGATATCCGCATTTCTCATGTAGGCTGATACGCGCTTTACGTCATTATGGATAAATATCTTCTTTTCGGGAATGTCCTTTATCCTGTCTTTTCCGAGATAGGCAAAGCCCGTAATAAAGTGAAATTCGCAGTCCGACATCTTTTCACCAAGCTTCTGACATACCCTGTAGAGCTTCCCCGTAAGGTCTGTGGGGTCGGCTCCGCCGAAAATTATCATTATATTCTTACATTCTTCGCTGAAAGCCTTCGGCTTCTGCTCTAAAAACTCATCCCTTATGAAATAATAATCAGAGCCCTCGCGTACATTTCCCGAACGCCTCGAATTATTCTCATAAAGCGCGTTAATTACAACGTCTGCGAGTCTTGCGCCCTTTCCCATATCCTCGAAATTGACTATCCTCGAAGCATAATTTCTTTCAAGATTCACAAGCTCTTCCGAGGTATCAAGCACATCATTGACGATTATATCCGGTTCATAATCTGCAAGGATTTTCTCGAAATCTTCATCTGACGAAAAGACTTTATAAGGGAAAAACGAGTCCTTAAGCTTTTCAATACCCATATCGCTTTTATCGTCGGTGACAAAAAGAAGTTCATGCCCCACAAGCTTGTAGGCAATGGAGAGGCATCTGTAAACATGCCCCATTCCAAGTCTTCTCTGTCCTATGCAGTTAAAAAGTATCTTCTTCCTGTCAAGTATTGCTTCAGCAGTAATCCAGTCTTCATCGGTATCAATATCCACCGCCTCAATGGGCGAGGTCTCGAATACGGAAACCTTCTCTCCTATCCTCGTATTTTCCTTAACCACTGACCTTTTGGATATGACAAAGGCTCCTGTTTCCAGATAATTTGCCGGAAGCTCCTGTGAATTTAGGCGCTTCTCATAATTTTTGACAATCTGCCCGTCTTTTTTTGTCCATGAAAGATGCGGCTTGTTTACCACACTTATTACCGTATCGTAGCCGCCCTCTTCAAAGTATTCAACCGCTCCTAAAAGGGTTTCCGTCTTCAGTGTAGGGCTGGTTGCCTGCATCGTTATAACGCAGTCATACGACTTTCCCCTACGCTCTTCCATTTTGATAAGCGCATCATAAATTACCGGGTCTAAAGTTACCGAGTCCGCAGAAAGCTCTTCTCCCCTTTCCACGAGCTCCGCCCCGCTGTCCTCTATTATGGCTGCAAGCTCCTCGTCATCAGTGGATACTGCGATATCCGCATCATATTTTTCCTTCAGGGTAAGCGCATGCTCTACCGAGTAGAGGATAAGGGGTTTTCCGCACATCAGGCGCACATTTTTCCTCGGTATCCTCTTAGAACCTCCGCGCGCCGGAATTACAACAAGTATTTTCAACATCTTCGTTACTTTCTATCTCTTTAGTCTCTTCTTAAATTTTAAAACTACTCCCATTATAACATCATTTTTGCAATATGCCAAAATTCCGACAAATATTATAACTGCTGCATATCTTATTATCCATCTCTCGTAAAGCGCAAGACAGGCTATCCCCATGGCTGAGGTGACCGTAAGCATAAGAAAATACGTAAAATCGCTGTAGAGCTTTATCCCGAGTATTATTCTCGTGGAAATGAAATGGAGTATCATAAGTATGAAATAGCCCGCAAGTGTCGTATATGCCGCCGCTATATAGCCGTAACGCGGTATAAAATAAGCATTCAGCGCTATGTCCGCTACTGCGGCTATACAGGAATTTACCGCAATTATCGTGGTCTTTTTATAAAAAAGCTCCACATTCACATAATTTGTATAAAAATACTGGCAAAGCGTTCCAAGTGCAACCGGCGGAACCACGTACATGGCTGTATGGTAAGCAGGTGCATAAAGAATTTTAACCGCTTCCGGCGCAGCTGCGATAAATACAAGCGTTATCGCCGAGCCTGCAAGCATCATCAGCAGATTTTTTTTCTTTATGGACTTGTAATCATTTTCATAAAGCCTTTCATTAAACCAGGGCAGCCATGCGTTTCCAATGGCGTTCGTTACAAACATGAGAAGACTTCCGATGACATAGCCTGATGTATAGAGCCCCACGTCCGAGTAGTCGCAGATTTCCGCGATCATATAGGTATCTATACGTGCAAGCAGAAGCATCGCAAGACCATGCGGTATCATGGGAAGGGCAATTTTCAGGGCATATAGCCAGTATTTTTTATTAAAAAAGCATTTTCCCCCGATTATAATTTTCGAATAGCACCATAGAGCCACAAGGGCACTCGGAATAACGGTTCCCAGTATCTTTGCAAATCTCTTGTCATCCGGCATTGCAAAAATCAGAACGAGTGTCATAACTACCGTCGCAATGGTTATAATGACTGATATCGCAATATTTTCCTTATAACGGTACTCGAAGCGGTATTTATACTGCATATAGTCTATGGACGGGTAGACAGCAAGATAGGCGAAAAGCACCAAAACCGCGGTACGTTCAAGCTTCAGCATACCCTCTGCCGGACAGAAGATAAATACCCCCGCCATCATCAATATGCCAAATATCCCTGAAAGTGTCTGTATCGAAGACAGATACTCGTCAAAATTATCCGCGAAGTCAAGCTTTGCCCTGCCCACCGAATATATAAGACAGAGTCCGGCTATTACGCTCAGAAGGCTCACGTTATTGTTGAAGGTGTTGGCGTATCCGGTTTCGGCAGTAGTTAAGAGCCTTGTATATATCGGAGCGGTCAGTATTCCCACCGCCCTTATGAGTACATTTGAAATAACGTACCAGAAGCCTGATTTTACGGCTTTTTTCCCACTATCAGCGCTCAAGAGAACATCTCCTCTGTAATTATGGTATCGTCTTTTATATCAATATTTGCGCTCTTTCCGATGACCCTGTCAATCTCTGACGGAGATATTCCGCTGCCCGGTCGCTTGAAGGTAAGCATTTCCTTCGTGATGACCGTTCCTTTATGGATATCGCAGGCTGCAACTATCGAGCGCCTTGCATTTGCCCTTGCCGCGCTCTCGGTATCCAAAGCCTTTAGCTCCCCGCTGCCCTTTATCATATCCATCCGCTTGATAGCATGAAGTATCTCTATGGCATCGGCAGGGTCCATTGCGTGATAATGGTCGTTTCCCTTCAGTGTCTTGTCAAGTGTAAAATGCTTTTCGATGACCTGTGCACCGAGCGTATATGCCATTTTTGCCACGTCGCAGTCTTCAGTCGGCTTTGTATGGTCTGAATAGCCTATATAGCAGTCCGGAAAGGCTTTTTTTAGCGAGTCGATTTTCATAAGGTTGGCATCTTCAAGAGGTGTCGGATATTCGAGCACGCAATGAAGAAGTGTGGGCTTTTTATCGTTGTTTTTTCTGATAACATCCAATGCCGCCCTTATCTCATCTTCGTTTGAAGCCCCTATCGAAAGGAGTATGGGCTTGTTTTTCTTTGCCTGGTATTCGATAAAGGGCAGATTTGAAAGGTCTGACGAGGATATTTTATAGACGTTCATCAGCTTTTCGAGATAATCTGCCGACTCGAAATCGAAGGCTGTCGAAAGGAACTCGATGCCTATGCTCTCTGAATATTCCGCAAGTTCTTTATATTCAGCCTCACCAAAGGAGTCGAATTTCTGAAAGAGCTCGTACTGTGATGCCGTCGGCTCTTCTCTTCTGTCCCAATAGGAGGGCGAGGCTTTTGCCGCAAGGGTTCCCGCCTTATAAGTCTGGAATTTCACCGCATGTATCCCGACTTTCTTAGCCTCTTTTATCATGAGCTTCGCAGCTTCCATATTCGATATGCCTCTCTCAACGGCAATATCATAGTAGTTTACTCCGATTTCCGCTATCAGCACGAATTTTCCGGCTTCCAGCCTGTCTCTGATATTATTTATCATTAAGCACCTCCTGATATGGTAATATCTCTCTCATACTCCGTTAAGCATTCGTAAAAAGACTTTTTGTTAAGGCTATCTTACTTCACCTGCGAGCCAGCGGCTGTAACCCTTTTCGTAAAACGAAAGCAGTTCGGCGAGCATTTTGTCGTATTCAGCATCTTCTTTTTTGCGGCCGGCAAAGATTTCCTCTGCGCCGTCCATCAGTTCAAAAATGCGCATTTCGCAGCCTGCCTCCTTGACAGCTTCAAGGTAGGCCGCTGCCGAATGGATATTGTCGACAGATCCGAAATTCCTTATGGCTTCACCCAGATCCTCGAAAGAGCGGATACGTGTGATTCCGTCTATCAGCGAAAACGGAACATCTCCGAATACGATAGACCTTTTTCCCATAAGTGCCGCCTCATAAGCCGCAGTACCGGTTATCGTCACTATTCCCTTTGCCTTTACGATCCAGGGCTTCGGGTCTGAGTAATAGTTTACCTGAACTACCCTTACATTTGCAATCTCCGAGGCTTTTTTATAAAATTCAGGGTCACGTTCGCCCAGCATTGCCTGATGTTCTTTGACATATAATTTCCAGCCAACCGGAAGCGCCTTTGACACCTGCTCTATGAGGTTCAGCTCGTCTACATAGAAGGATGCCTTTACAAACACGCTTGACTCCGGTATCAGATGCAGTGGCATATATACGTAGGTCTCGCCCTCAACCGGCGGTTCGAAATATCCATTATCCGGCACGAGGAATTTGCGCTTTCTCATCATCGTATCCCAGTAGTGCTTTAAGTAGGGTTTTGACGGTGCGTAGAGCATCCTGCTTTTTTTCTTGAATTTGATATTTCCTGCCGTATAATCCTGGTTCCAGAAGTAGTTCCACTTTCCCCGCATCACCCTCATTATCCATACAAGTGAGTCTCTTTCATACTGGGCTGTTACGGAGCCCGCAAACTCGGGGTTCATTATATCGGACTTTGACCTGAAATCTTTTATGTAGTCGATTGAATCCTGCATTTCGTCATCAGTCAGGACCAGTTTATCTTCGTATATTTTCCTGAAATACGGGTCTATTCCATAGGAATTCTGGAAGCTCGGATATTTATAATAGCCGTATTTTCCGTACTCAACCGTCATATAAGGGATATTTCTCTTATACGCTACTTCGCATAGTATCGTTCTCTGAAGTTCGGCATTATCCAGGTCTAATATCAGATCCGGTTTGAAATCATCAAGGATCTCAAATATTTTTTTATAATTGAGCTCTAACCAGTAGTTATTCTCTTCATCTGTCGTGAGCGACCAGTAATCCCGCCAATGATAATGTCTCGTATTTTCCTGTGAGCTCATCAGCTGCAGATTCAGTGTCTTGAAATGGCTATACTCTGCCTCTATTTTTGTCAGAAATTCCATATCTGCCGGCGATTTTGATTTTTCGAAGCCCTCCACGAATTTATCACAGATATCCGCAACATCGTAGAGTTTTACATCTGGAAGCTTCTCCCGAAACTCGAATATCGTATGCTCGTTGTAGTAGCATTTATTGAATTTGCTCTCTGATGACATTATATAAAATGCCGCTACTTCGTTTTCTTCTTTCAGGTCCCTCGCCAGAAACCAAAGCGGCTTCGAATAGGTCTCACGACACACGAATAGGATTCTTTTGTTCTTAAATACTTTTGATCTCATTTTTATTTTCCTACAATTAGCTGTGCAATCCGGAAATCTGATCATTGGGGACGCTCCCGCTCCGAGGTCAGACGCAGCGGCCCCCATAATCAGATATCAGGCTTGTACTGTTCACTTCCTGTAAATAATACTAACGATTCTTCCTCGTAACGAGTTTTAACAATCGGGGACAGTATATTGTCAAATATATTTTAATGCGGGTATTGCGATCCAGGTTATCCTTTGACAAGAGTGATCTTGCATGTGCCTTGACATAAGTTCGGTGCGCTTTCGCCATTGCTTCGCTGTAAGTTCCTGCAAGGAGCATATTCTGAATACAGGTTATATGGTCGTAAATCAGAAATTCCCCACACAATGCCTTTAACGACGGATAACGCTTTTCAACGAGAGTACAGAAATATTCGTCCGCCTTTGTATTCTGCTCCGAATCCACATCAGTTCTTGATATGCTGTCAGTACGCACCCTGTAATGGTAAAGCGGCGTACTGTCATAAACAACCGACTCCGTTTCGCTGAGGATTCTCCCAATCGTATAGCGGTCTTCAAGCTGCCCCTCCGTAGGAAATTTATGCCCTTCAAACAATTCTGCCTTGAACAGCTTGTCCCAGCAGTGGAAGAAAAATCCATTCTTTTCGAGTATCATCCTGCAGACCGCCTCGCCATTCAGATCTCTGACCGAATGTCCTTCATCTGCCAGCGACTTATCAGGATACTCACTGTATTTCCCGCATACCGAGATTTCCGCCCCATGAAAATCAATATTCTCATAGAGTTTTTCTATGAATTTTTCCTCAACATAATCATCCCCGTCCACGAAAGCGATGAAATCCCCTGTCACAGCCGCAAGTCCCTTATTTCTCGCATCACCTGTTCCCGCTGCCTCACAGCTGATGACCTTTATCCTCTTATCCTCTGCCGCATAAGCCTCCGCAATTTCTAAGCTTTTATCGTCCGTCCCATCGCCTTTCTCGCCAACAACGAGGATAATCTCAATATTCGTATAAGTCTGCCTGATGAGGCTCTCAATACACTCCCTCAAATAAGGCTCAACCTTATAAATAATAACTATCACAGAAATCTTCGCCTGCATGAAAACACCTCTCTAGCCACAACACAGTTCCTTAGTAGTAGCATAAGCAAAAACTACTCCCGCGCAAGCAGCAAAAGCGCCATAAATACAATACTATAAGGCGGAACAATAAACCCATTTTCGAAGAACGACGCAAAAAGCAAAGCAAATACCCCTGCTACAGCATGCCTGCAATCCGGTCTGTAGGAAAAATGCGGCTTTGCAGTCTCATCAAGTCTTTTAATCAGCATAAATATCAGAAGCAGAAAAACAATTATCCCATGAACGGCAAGAATGTCAAAAAGCCCGTTGTGAACCTCGAAGATAAAAAAACTTTTAAGCTCATAGGACGAGCCTATGCCGGTAAGGGGCTGCTTCGCCAATGCCTGCCAGAGCTCCGCCCATATATCCTGCCTGCCGGATAAAATATCTTTATAAAGTATGGTGATATTTATCCCAAACTTCCCCATCAGCATATAGAGAAGCGTGAATAAAAGGCTCCCACAGGTTGAAAGGGCTATCAGCAGCCGGTATAAAAATCTCCTCTCCGAAAGAAAAGGCAAGAGCTTCCAAATAAATCCATAAAGAAGAACACAAAGTGCCGCCGAGCGCGCATGATAGCATATCGTTATGAGTATGGTCGTCAGAAAGAGCAATATCTGCACAAGACTCATATATTCAAGGTCAAAATCATTTTTTACATACTCCGCAAAAACTTCCCCCGTAATGAAAATTATCAGGTACAAAAGCCCTGCCATATTGAAGCCGTACTCCCAGTGAATATAGGCATACCAGTAAATCATGAGAAGCGACGCGCTTCCGGCGACTATCCGCTTCATGAGGTCAGTCAGCTCAATCCTCGGAACGAGCAGGAGCATCAGCAGCATGTCCGTCGGGATAAGGAGCGCACCCATGCCGGAATTTATCAGCTTCAGATTTAATGTAGCTAAAGAAGCAGTAAGGATAAATACGGCAATTTCCGTCTTTGTCTGAAAATCCGCCCTCCTCAGGTCAATATTTAATAATGCGATAAGAAACAGGACTGCAAAAATTATCAGCGTTGCATACACCGAAGTCGCCGCATAAAAATCCTGCCGGATAAAGGACGAAAAAATCAGCCAGAGATAAAGAAGCGTAAAAAGCCAGCCGGATTTTTCTTTTATTCTATCAAATCTTTCCTTCAGCATCTTTCTTCCCAATGAACCTCGCCAGAAAAGCAGCGATTTCCTTCGTGTAGAGGACAATAAGCATTATAACCACGATCAGATTTATCAGATAAAAATTCTTCAGATTGACCGTTACTGCAAGTGCTTCCACTATAAGCAGTGCGTAAGCAAGAAAATTCTTCCGCATGGATACCTCCAGCTTAACATATTTTCTCACCATGATATAGGCTGCCGCAAACATCACGAAATAGGAAACAAGCGTTGCTATTGCCGCGCCCATTGTCGCAAATTCGATTATCAGAAAATAGTTAAGCACGATATTTACAAGTGCCCCGAGCCCTGTTGCACGTCCTATGCTTTTGCCGTCCTTGAAGGCTAAGCATATCGAGCCCAGAAAGCCCTCGAGTGCTCCAAAGATTACGGATATCAGCAGTGGCGGAACAAGCACCCATGCCTCGAAAAAGTTTTTCTGAAAGAGGAGTCCCGCCAGCGGTTTGAGCAGAAATATTATCCCCGCTGCCCCGACTACCATAATGGCGTTGTATACCTTGAACATTTTCGAGAAGAAAGCGTCTCTCCCCGCTTCGTCAAACTCCTTTGCCGCCGACATCTGCCATGCCTGGGCGAAAATTCTCTGAAATATAGAAAGTATCGCCGGAATCTTATAGGCGACACCGTAAAGGCCGTTTTCCGATGCTCCCAGCATCAGGAGTATATAATATCTGTCAAGGGCGTTATTGACCCAGCTCGAAGTCGAATAAAGGAGCATTCCCGAGCCATATTCCCTCATTTCCTTCTGAAGCTTTCTGTCGCCCTTTATATTTCGCAGCTCCGCCAGTCCTCCAAGCAGGAAAAAAATCAAAAGTCCCGAGCCCACAAAGGAAAGCATCTGTGCCAGCAGGTAGCCGAAAAGTCCCATAGAAAGCACGAGAAGGAAGAATATGTTGCAGATGATCACAAGGAAGGTACAGGACACGCTGCCCGTTATCATTATCTGCACCTTTTCAGTTCCCTGACAGTAAAGGAGCATATATTCATAAAAGCTGTTGCATATGTATAATACAAGAAAAAGGGCTATATATTCACCCTTCGGTCCGTTTCCTGTCAGCAGCCGGAAAATATATACTGCCAGCGACAAAAGCATTGCACAGAGGTCTGACATCAGGACTCTTTTCAGCCCTATTCCCAGTATTTCCGCATGGTCAGCGCCTTTATCAAGCCCGAAACGAAGTGCTGCTTCACCGGCATTCAGAGAGAGCAGCGGCACAGTCAGGAGCAGGGTTGACTGCATGACATCGGCTATGCCGTATTCGGCTTCCGTAAGAATCGAGGTATAAAAGGGAACAAGGAAAAACACAAGCAGTTTTGACACGAAGCTGCTTATGGTAAATAATGCCATGTTTTTGAAAAGATATTTATACTTCCCTTTTGCCACTATGAACCTCCGCTAATAAAAACAGCAGCAGCGGCGAGTAGTCTGCCCACATCAGATCCATGTCGATGAACGACTCTATAAAGATTGCAAATACCGCCGAAGCGGCACAGATTTTAATGGTATTTTTGCCGTCGAGTTCCTGCTGCATTGCAAATAAGCGCATCAGTATAAGTGTAACTGAAAGGGCAAATACTATCAGTCCATGAACGGCAAGAATGTCATACATTGAATTATGGATATTGTATTCCACAAAGGATTTAAGCTCCCTGCCTGAGCCGATTCCCGAAAAAATATTCTCCTTCAGTATGTCCCAGACCTCAAGCCAGATGAGCTCTCTGCCTGAAAAAACATTTTTGTAAAAGAACGGCAGCTTAAAATTAAAGCCCGTCGAACCTAAGAATACATAAAAAGCCACAAATGCTATAGAGCCTAATGTAACGAAAACACAAAGTATCCTGTAGAAAAACTTATTTCGCCAAAAAGAACGCGGTATGACAAAATAAAAGATAAGAAAAAGCGTCAAAGCGATAAAAGCCCCTCTCGCGAGATGCCAGAGTACAAGCGCGATCGCCCTGAATACCGCAAGTGTTGCGAAAAAGCCGTATAATTCGTTTATCTCAGAAATTCGGATAAGAATTATCATTGCACCCAGCAGAGTAAATACCGTAACAGTAGCACCGGTGTTGGTATTGTAGGAAAAGCCCCTGTCATAGAGAAACCAACTAATGTACATTATCAGGAAAAAAATCTCTAAGATCCTAAGCTGCTTCCTGCTAAAATCAAGCAGGGGCGCAAGATACCATATCAGGAGAAAGTTCGCCAGAATAAGAATACAGCCCTTATTTGAACCTATTATGAAAAGGTTTGATAAGGCTATGACCAAAGCCAGCACCATAATGAAAAGCCGGGGATTTTTCTTAGGTCCTTCCTTAAGCTGTCTTATCCTGTCCGGATCAGCAATAAAAAGTATCGCCATTGAAATAAAAATTATAAGCGAATTATATTTCTCTGTAACGCCATAGAACTTAGGTATTGTCCAGGTTCCGGCATAGAAAATCATCTGAATTATGAGCGCCGTCCATGTCAGGACTCCCTTTATCCTGCTATCTTCTGCGCTATTTGCAGGAGTTCCTCTGCTCTCTTTGTCCATGATGTAGACTCCTTATCAGTCTCCACAACTATCCTCGTATGGTTGTCATCTTTAAGCATCTGCCTGATCTTTCCGGCAATTTCCTTCGGATCATCCGGTTCATTAATAATGTCCTTCTCTTCAATCCCGCCAAGCACCGAAAGTACTCCGCAGTATTTAGACAGCAGTATATCCGCCCCGGAAAGAACTGCCTCCACCGGTGCAAGTCCAAAAGTCTCGAATATGCTGTTCTGTATGAAAAGCTTATGGCTCTGATAAAGGCTTTTCATCTCTTTCTGACTGACAAGTCCCAGATTATCCACGAAGGAATAGCTGTTAATTTTTTCCGTATCTGCACCCTCGTCGCCTGTAACGGTAAGTCTCAGACCGTCAAGACCGTCTTTTCGCAAAATCTCAACTGCCTCACAGATTCTCGCAATCCTTTTTCGCGGCATGCCTCCGCCAACGCTTAAAATCCTCATTTCATCGCGTTTTTCGCCCGTCCTGTAGCTTTCGAAGTTTTCCCAGTCTATCCCGTTTGTAAGATGCGATATCTTCTCCCTGTACTCGACGTAGCTTTTCCTGAGCCATTCCTCAAACTGCTCCGAGACCGCAAGCAGAAGGTCTGCCCTTTCCATCATCCTGCGTTCGTCTCTTGCCATATTTTCATCTTCGAC
This sequence comes from uncultured Lachnospiraceae bacterium, assembly GCA_905236275.1. Taxonomy (GTDB): domain Bacteria; phylum Bacillota; class Clostridia; order Lachnospirales; family Lachnospiraceae; genus NK4A144. The sequence goes on from CAJOPI010000223.1 coordinate 11,374, forward strand.
AAGATTTATCATATTTTCATGCTCGACACAGCCATGCATTATGTATATGCAGGGAATCTTCATCCTGTGGGCTATGTCCATTCCCACAAGATTCTGTCTCGAATGTCCCGAAAAGACTGCTATATCAGCCTTTCTCATTTTTGTGGTCAGCTCTATCGCCCTCAGAGCCTTGGAGCTGTGTTCAAGATAAAGTGTTTCCTTCGGAAGATGCTTCCTTAGGGACAGCGTTGCATTCGCCGGTCCCGTATTTGACCACTCATCCCCTATGAGGAATATTCTTTTCCCGCTCATACAAATCCGCCCCCATGTACATATATTTCAAAGCCTTCCAAAAAGACATTTTGTCAGCTTCATACTGCTTCCTTTTTCTCAAAGCAAACTGCCAGACCAGAATATGGTAAAATCCGCCTGCCATGCGAAAATAACCGGCACCCCGATTTATAAAGAACTCCTTCGTATAGCCCTTAAACCAGGTTGATTCATTCTCTGTAAGAGAGGCTATCTTTATCGGAGCATAATATATCTTAAGCCCTGAACGCATCGCATCGTAAAGGAAGATATTCTCCTCTCCCATGGAATATTTCGCGCCTGCGCCAAAATCCTCGTCAAGCCTTATCCCCGCCTCCAGAAGCTTTTTCCTTCTGAATGCGACCTCCGGTGAGAAAACCTTCATCGTTGAAAGAAAGCCCATCCGGCGGTGCTTCTTAAATATGGGCTTATGCCTCTCCGGTCTTTCTATGAAGAAGACTATGATATCAGCCTCCTTCATCCTGTCAAACTCCCAAACTATCTTTTCCTCGTAGTTTTGGGCATATTTTACATCGTTGTCACAGAAGATGCATATATCGCTTTCTGCCTCCCTGATTGCCATATTTCGGCTTTTGGAAAGTCCTCTTTCCTTCGTGGAGATAAAGCGGACAGTTCTGTTCAGTTCTTCTATTCTTTCGTCACCCTCTCTGTCACACTGATTTATGATGAGGGCGTTGCCGCTTATATTCAGTTTATCAATATAATGCCAGTCGTCTAACTGCATCGCTGAAAGCAGTACAGATAAACGGCTGGCAGAACTGTTCTCTATCATAATCGTCTTCCTACCGCATGCACAGCATAGAAAACAAAGCACCATGCACTATAGAGCAGGCTTAATCTTTCAACATTCCTGTATAAATTCCAGATTCTCTTTATTGCTGTCTTCTTGTTCGATGAAAGTGTATTGCTGCTGCGCCTGTAAAGGGTCATAGCCCTGTCAAGCCCGTAAGCCCTGTAACCTGAACGCAGGATCTTCCACCAGGTCGCCGTATCCTCGCTCGGAACATCAGGCATCTTTATCTCTTCCTTGCTTATCTTCTCAAGGTCAAACATAACCGTACTTGTGAAAATGGTCGTATTTTTGAGAGCACTTTTATAATCCATAATCTTAGGTATGCGGACAATCTTCTCAATCCCGACACCTGTTTCATCTGCAAATTCATATCCTGTAAAAGAGAATGCAGCATTTTTAAGATTCATGAATTTCAACTGTTTCTCAAGCTTCGGCGGTTCCCAGAGGTCATCAGCATCCAAAAAGGCGATATAGCGCCCCTTTGCAGCATCTATACCTGTGTTTCTCGCATTTGCGGCACCCCTGCCTTCGGACTTGATTATCCTTATCCTGTCTCCGATACCTTTTCTCTCAAATTCCCTTGCCATGAAATTCATGCATTCAAGGCTGTTATCCGTACTATGGTCCTCGACAAGTATAATCTCCCAATCCTTGTAGGTCTCGGCAAGAACCGAACGCAGTGTATCTTCTATAAACCGGCTCGCATTATGAACCGGTATGACTACCGACACCATTGCCATACGCATTACCCCCACACACTATTTTTCCGACGTTACCTTCTCTTTCGTTCCCTCCGTACTTTCTTTCGTGAATAAAATCTTGACTGTGAGTATCATTAGCTTTATATCAAGCCACAGCGAATACTGCTCGATATAATAAAGATCAAATTTCAGCTTATCATAGGGAAGAGTATTATATTTCCCATAAAGCTGCGCGTAGCCGGTTATCCCTGCCCTGACCTTCATCCTGAAGGCAAATTCCGGCATAGTCTCTAAGTATTTTTCGATAAATTCAGGTCTTTCAGGTCTCGGTCCCACAAAGGACATGTCCCCGTTAAGCACATTAAAGAGCTGTGGAAGTTCGTCAATCCTGCAAGCTCTTATAAAGCGCCCTATCGGAGTTATCCTTGGATCCGACTCTGCCGCAAGAACCGCTACCCCGGCACTCTCAGCATTTACTATCATACTCCTGAATTTATATATTCTGAATTTTCTTCCGCCCTTCGTACATCTGACCTGAGAATAAAGTGCCGGTCCCCTGTCATAAAGTACGATTGCCAGTGCAGCCAGAAGCATTATCGGTGAGGTTATAACTATAAGGCAGAGGGATATTATAATATCCATAAGCCTCTTCAAAACCCGCTCCTCGTACTGGAGGGGATTTGCTTCCGTAAGCAGAAGTGGCGTATCAAAAAGATGTACTGCTTCCGAACCGTTCAGAATGATATCCGATATTTTGGGCATTACATAAATCCGCTTGGACCTTTCGTAGCACTGCTTGAATATCTGGTTTCTGTAGCCTGAGGGGATATCCCAGAGCATTATCGTATTGTAGCGGTCAACGGCCTCCCTGATTCTTTCTTCGCCTTCCCTGATATTTACGGAATCCGCTATATGAAACTGGTCTTTCCTTGTTGCAAGCTTTTCCCTGAAATTTTCTATGGACTCACCCTTATATATAAGCAGCACGTCATAGGGCTTAAAACGGTTTCTGTATATGCGCGCACTGACTGATATCCAAAGACTCGAAAAGAATATCTGCCCCATTATGACCAGAAGCAGCGGAAAAGGTGTCGGAACCTTATATGAAAGGAGCGTCACTATAAAGTAGAAAAATACTCCCGACATAATCGCCGCAAAGAGAAAGCTGAACATTACCTCTCCTGCCTTCCTCACCCCGACAATTATTCCTCCGAATACCTGTCCCAAAAACAGCAGTACTATCACGTACATTCCCATTACGAAGAGATGTCCCCTGAAGTAGAGCTGTGTCCTGAATTCCAGATTGTATATAAAGTGCAGTACATAAAGTATCATGGCGGAATCCACCGCAACCATGAATGTACATACAAGCAGCGTATATAGGCGCTTCAGCGCCTCTTCTGATCTGATTGCTCTCATTAATTTACCAATGTTTATAATTTTCGTCTGAGGCTCAAAAGCAGTGCCCCCGGAAGTCCCGCAAGCACAAGCTCTGAAGGCAGCCGGTTTTCCGCCTTATAGTCATCATCAGCCAAAAGTGAAAATCTTAAGGCATGGGCTGCATATTTAAGCCTGAGTGAAGACCAGGGCGCAAGCTTCGCGCGGTTAACGTAGTATAGATACCAGGCTGTAGGATTATTCCACCTGAGTTCCTCAACCCTGTCCGTATATCCTTTTTCCACAAGTTCGCAAACCGTAAGTATTTTCGGAAGAATCTGAAGATAATATTCACGTCCTATAAGGTCGTATACATAATCCTCCGGAACATACTTTTCTCTCTCTATCTCCGGAAATTCGTATTTTTTCAGGATTTCCGACCGGAACACAAGGGTCGTCTCCCCGTTAAAGCCCTTTAATCTAAGGTCTAAAAGGCTCGTTTTTTCTGTGCCTTCAGGAAATTCCTCATTGTAGAGGATTTCCGTCTCGCTGCTTCCCTTATGGGCAACAATGCCTGCACAGCTTTCATCCTCCCTTATGTTTTTCCATAAGTCCAATATATCATTAACTGCGCTCTTTGTAAAATAGTCATCCGAATCCAGGCATACAAATATTTCAGTTTCGCAGTTTCTGACAGCTGTATTATGGGCTCTCATCTTACCGCCGTTTTCCTGATACAGATATCTTATGCCTATTTTCTTTTCCCTTTTGAAGCCTTCGATTATCTCGCGGGTCTTATCCGTCGAACCGTCATCAACTACGAGCCATTCAAAATCCTTATTTGTCTGTTCCGCAAGGCTTAAATATAATCGCAGAAGCTTGTCCTCACGATTGTAGGTTGGTGTGAAAATCGTCAATGTCTGCATAAATTGTACCCCGTTAAAGCTCTACCATTTCTGCGCATTCCATACGTCGGTGTAGTCGGCGAGAACAAATTCGTCGGCATCTTCTATCTCGTAATGGAGAACTATGCGGCTTTTGGTATCGCCTACCTCTTTAAATCCGAACCTTTTAAGATATTCTATTATGCCGCTTTCCTTGCTTAAAACTATGTATTCTGTGTTGGTTGCACTGAGCGCTTCCTCCAGCACCTCTTTTGGAAGCTTTCTTTCCTGGACTACCATTGCGAGGAGCCTGTTTACATAGCTTCCTTCTGCGGCAAGCATTTCATCAGTGATATTTCCCGCTACGGCATTCATGTATTTTTCGCGGTCAGCGGTAAGCAGAATCGAAGCGTCGTACTGGCGTATCTCCATATTCAGGTTATAATCGCAGAGTGCCCTCGGATATTCAACCTCAGAGCTTCTTCTGATTATTTCCGCCACCTGAATGACCTCTCCGGGCATTTTATAATTGTTGGTCGTCGGAGTGTAACCCTCTGAATAAACGAAGCTGCCGCTTCCCATAAGCAGAAGTGCCAGCGCAGCTATGGCTACCGTCCTCTCTCCCCTGCTCCCGAAGCTCTCTGAAACAATCTTCACCGCACAGTAGGAAAGCACGATAACGACCGGCGTTATCCAGATAAATCTGTAATACTCCTTATTTATGTCGAAAACCTTATCGATCAGCACAGGAGTAAGCGGATTGTAGACTGTGAGAAGGGTCATTATCCCGGGAAAGACAAAAAGGTCTTTTTCCTTTTCACTGCCCTTCAAAAAAAGCCATACAAGTGCAGCCGCATATATCAGGAGATAAAAGCAGCTCCCGCTGTAATAGGCTATGCAGTTGAAGATATATAAAAAGCCGGTCTCGGCTACGGTTAAAGTCTGCATTTTACTCCTAAATCAATGTTTTCCGAACAAGGGCGGGTAAGTATAAAATACGAATACACCTTTTACATAAAGCACATAAGCGATCAGCATAAAGAGACAGGGCGAAACACACAAAAGGTATTTTGCAAAAATCCCAAAGCTTCTCTTCTTTATCGCAAAAGGTATCATCAGGATTCCTGCGGCAGCGGGTACCAGCATATTCGACGAATTCGATAAAATATTCGACGAAAAACAGATAAGTGCCAGCAGCCACCAATAACGTTTTATCCTGAAATCTTCTCTAATTTTTATAAAAAGAAGAATTATCACCGGAAGAACAATATTTCCGACAAGAGTTTTTCCCTCATAGCTTCTTGTAAGTAAAAATTCCGAACTCGTAAAGGTCGAGATATAAAAGAAATTCGCTATTGCGGCGAAGAAAAGCATTAAGAGCGTTTTTCCGTCTTTGTCAGAGAAAAGCTCCCTGCCTATCCTGTAATATATAATATTCGAAAGAATAAGCGAGCTTCCTGCCATTATGGTCTTCGTCCATATAAGAGGATGAATACCGGTTATACGACACATTACAGCCTCTTCCATAGGATAGGTGGCAAAAAGATAGCGCATCTCAAAATGATTCTGCCAGTCGCCGGTATAGGGGTTGTAGATATTCATTGTATCCGTTTCAAGCGAAGTTGTCACATTTGCCACATAGTAGGCTGCGTCAAGCGTGAACTCATACGCATGAAGGATAAGCGCCGTCTGCAGCGCGACTATCAGAATACCCGCTATTATCACTATTGGATTTTCCTTTATATAGGCAATCGCTTCCGAAAAGCATTTTATCCATGCCTTTCTGTTGATAAGAGCTGAAATAATTACTATGAACGGCATCATTATTCCCCAGCAATATGCCAGCCATGTTAGCGGTCTCCAATGGAGCATTATTATAAGGCATGGAATATCGAATACCGCATAGTAGAGGAAAAAACCCGTTATAATCGAAATTGTCGCTGACAACCGCGTTTCCTTGAAACGCGAGGTTATCAGCGAGCCAAATGCAAAATATATTATGAAATTTACGCACGTCATAAGGACGGCTTCCAAAAAAACTATCATAGTTTTATTCTCCCTGCTGCAAATCCGCTACAGTTTCTTCGAGTGAACGGACACTGCCGTACAGGGTATTGATTTTCTGGTTCAGGGTATATATCGAAACAGAGGCAAATACGGCAAAGAGAATAATTATAACATATCCCGCTATTATAAGCCTCCACTTTGATTTTCCGGTCAAATCATCCTCCTCCTCATCCTCAGGAGCGGCTTTTACCGCCCTCAGTTCGTCTATTTTCCTGAATGCACCTTCAACCAATGCTCCGGTTCGCTTAACGCTGATGAGAAGCAGCAGAGCTATTATGATGAACAGAACGCGGATTATCATTTTTTCAGTTCCTCTTCATCCTGTGCCAGATACCACTCGTATTCCATCCTTATACCGTCACGAAGGCTTACTTTTTCTTTCCAGCCGATATTATGAAGCTTTGAAACATCCATAAGCTTTCTCGGTGTTCCGTCGGGCATATCGGAGTTCCATACTATTTCGCCCTTGAATCCGACGATTTCCTTAACGATTTCGGCAAGGTCCTTTATTGATATTTCTTTTCCCGTACCGATATTTACGTGCTGTTCTCCGCTATAGTTTTCAAGGAGATATACACATGCATCAGCCATATCATCAACATAGAGAAATTCCCGTAGAGGCTTTCCCGTACCCCAGAGCTCTACTGTCGGTGCATCTGCCTTCTTTGCATCATCGAATTTTCTGATGAGTGCCGGAAGTACGTGGCTGTTCTGCAGGTTGAAGTTATCATTCGGTCCGTAAAGGTTTGTCGGCATACAGCTGATGAAATCATCACCGTACTGTCTCTTGAAGAATTTACACATTTCGAGACCTGCTATCTTTGCAATGGCATAGCCTTCGTTGGTTGTCTCAAGCGGACCCGTAAGCAGTGCGTCTTCTGTCATCGGCTGTGGTGCCATTTTCGGATATATACAGGAGCTTCCGAGGAATAAGAGTTTTTTTACCTTGAAGTCATGTGCTGCTTTTATCACGTTGCACTGTATCATTGAATTTATGTATATAAAATCTGCCGGATAGGTCTGGTTTGCGTTTATTCCGCCCACATGCGCAGCCGCAAGTACCACGTAGTCCGGTCTTTCTTTTTCAAAGAATTCCACTACTGCTGCCTGATTTGTCAGGTCGAGCTCTGAATGCGTCCTTTTTACTATATTTGTATAGCCAGCTTTTTCAAGACTTCTGACTATTGCAGAACCCACAAGTCCCCTGTGTCCTGCAACATATATTTTTGCGTTCTTTTCCATTTTTGTCCTTTGTTTATTCCGGTTACGCAGCATTATAAATATAACTTTTTACGTCAGAAAGCGTTTTTAACTGACGTAAAAAGTGATATTTTTAATGCTGCTTATGTTTATTCATGCGTTAGTTAAGCTACGTTAAGCTAAAATTCAGGCTTTTTTACTGTTACGATACTCCTCAGATGACATACCGGTGATGTCTTTCATGTCTGCGTCTACCATCATCGATACGAGCTCTGTGAAGCTGGTCTTTCTCTTCCAGCCGAGAACCTTTTCTGCCCTTGAAGGATCGCCCCAGAGGAGTTCTACCTCTGCCGGACGGAAGTATTTCGGGTTTACTTCTACGAGAACCTTGCCTGTTGCAGCATCTACGCCCTTTTCGTTTACGCCCTGTCCTCTCCAGTTGATATTTATGCCGACTTCCTTGAAGGCAAGCTCTGCAAATTCACGAACCGAATGGGTCTCAC
>CAJOPI010000224.1 GCA_905236275.1 uncultured Lachnospiraceae bacterium
AGGAGGAAGGAAAAAGATTATGGATAAAAAAGAGCTTAGGATGACAATCCTTAAGAACATTGAGCATGAAGCGAGGGTAAATATCGGAGAACTGGCGGTAAGGCTTGGAGTAGAGGAAGCGGATATCGCAAATGAGATGAGCGCAATGGAAAACGAAGGCATTATCTGTGGTTTTCTGACGCTCATAGACTGGGACAAGACGGACTCGCAGACTGTTACCGCGCTTATCGAGGTACGCTGCACACCCCAGAGAGGACAGGGCTTTGACACTGTTGCAGAGAGGATTTACAAGTATCCTGAGGTAAATTCCGTATATCTCATTTCCGGTGGTTTTGACCTGCTCGTGACACTTGAAGGAAAGACCCTTCAGGAAATCGCAACCTTTGTAACGGATAAGCTTTCGGCGCAGGAGTCGATTCTTTCCTGTGCGACACACTTTATACTGAGACGATATAAAGACCATGGAACAATACTGACAAAGAAATATACAGACGAGAGGCAGTTGATAACACCATGAGAAATCCTATAGCTGACAGAGTTGAGAATTTAAGACCTTCCGGTATAAGGAAGTTTTTTGATATAGTAAGCGAGATGAAGGACGCGATATCCTTAGGCGTTGGTGAGCCCGATTTCGATACCCCCTGGCATATCAGGGACGAGGGTATCTATTCACTCGAAAAGGGACGTACCTTTTATACTTCGAATGCAGGACTGAAAGAGCTCAGAACGGAAATTTCCAAATACATCGACAGACGCGGTATCGCAAAATATGATCCCATAAAGGAAGTGCTCGTTACTGTCGGAGGTTCGGAGGGAATCGATCTTGCGCTCAGAGCCATGCTGAATGATGGTGAGGAGGTCATTATACCTGAGCCCAGTTACGTATCTTATGTGCCCTGCACGATAATGGCGGGAGGGAAACCTGTGGTCATACCGCTTAAGGCGAAAAATGAATTTCGTCTGACTGCGGAAGAGCTTGAAGATGTAATAACATCTAAGTCCAAGGTGCTTATACTTCCCTTCCCGAACAATCCTACAGGTGCGATAATGGAGCGTTCTGATTTAGAGGCAGTCGCAAAGGTTATAGAGAAGCATGACCTTTTCGTTGTAAGTGATGAGATATATTCCGAGCTGAGTTACAAGGAAGAACATGTAAGTATCGCATCACTCCCGGGGATGAGGGAGAGAACGATACTGATAAACGGCTTTTCAAAGGCTTTTGCAATGACGGGCTGGAGGCTTGGTTACTGCTGCGGTCCCGAACTCATTATTTCCCAGATGACAAAGCTTCACCAGTTCTGCATCATGTGTGCACCGACGACCAGCCAGTATGCGGCAGTTGAGGCTTTGAAGCATGGTGACGCGGACGTTGCCGAAATGAAAGAGGCATATAATCAGAGAAGAAGATTTCTTATGAATGAATTTAAGAAAATGTCCCTTCCCTGCTTTGAGCCCTATGGAGCCTTTTATGTATTCCCTGATATCTCGGAATTTGGTATGAGCTCGGATGAATTTGCAACCGAGCTGCTTAAGGAAGAGAAGGTCGCAGTGGTTCCGGGAACCGCTTTCGGAGAGAGTGGGGAAGGCTTTGTCAGGATTTCCTATGCCTACTCGATAGAGAACCTGAAAATCGCTTTAGACAGGATAAACAGCTTTATAGAGAAAAGGAGAAACTAAAAGACGTCATGAAAATGAAGCGCACGCTTTACCTTAAATTTCTGGCGGCTTACATACTCTTCGGTATTTTATCGGTGATTACCATAGCGACGCTGACTTCAAGAATGACCTTGAAGCATCTTACGAAGGTACAGGCGGGCTCGCTTTACCGCGAGGCGCAGCTTGTGGCTTCGAGCTATGCCTTGAGGATTTATTCCAATGACGAGAGCGGTGCGGAAGCGGCAAAGTCCCAGCTTAAGGCGATTGATACATATATTTCGGCAAATATCTGGGTTATAAACAATTCCTCGAAGGTGCTTTTTGATTCCAGAGGCCAGCATGACGACGGCGGAAGTGCCTATGCGGACTTCGACCCGTCTGCTACGGGAACCTATTACATGACCGGAGATTTCTACGGGGCTTTTAACGAGGAGATGCTTTCGGTATTTGCACCGATAACGTCAAACTACAAGGTAACAGGCTACGTGGTGATACATCAGAGCCTGAAGACCATTGTAAATTCGAGAAATGCAATCCTGAATATCTCCTATATCGCACTTGGAATCTTCATGCTTCTTTCGCTTATAATTCTGGTGGTATTCACCTTCGCGGTATACTGGCCGCTGAACCGCATTACGAAAGCGGCGGAAGAGTACGCTAACGGAAATCTGACCTATCAGCTGAAGACCAACGGTTCGCATGATGAGATGGGTTATCTGTCCGATACCCTGAACTATATGGCACACCGGATTGCGAGGTCAGAGGATAACCAGAGGAAATTTATCGCAAATGTCTCCCACGATTTCAGGTCACCACTTACTTCTATCAGAGGCTATCTGGAGGCAATGATAGATGGTACGATACCGCCGGAGATGCACGAGAAGTATCTTGTCATAGTCAAGAATGAGACCGAAAGACTTACCAAGCTTACCAGCGGACTCCTCGAGCTGAATACTCTTGATAAGGGAGGACTTGTCCTTGAAATATCGAATTTTGACATAAATGCCGTTATCAGGCGGACTGCCGAGACCTTCGGCGGAATCTGCAAGGAGAAGAAGATATCGATAGAGCTTATTCTTTCGGGTAAGACGCTTTTCGTTCATGCCGATATGAGTAAGATACAGCAGGTGCTTTACAATCTCCTTGATAATGCCATTAAGTTTTCACACAATAATTCGATCATAAAAATCGAGACAACGGAAAAGAATGATAAGGTTTTCGTCTCGGTTAAGGATTCGGGTATCGGAATTCCAAAGGATTCGCTGAAGCAGGTCTTTGACAGGTTTTACAAGACCGACCTTTCGAGAGGCAAGGACAAGAAGGGAACCGGTCTCGGCCTTTCAATAGTTAAGGAAATCGTTCAGGCACATAATGAGAATATAAATGTGATCTCCACCGAGGGAGTCGGAACAGAGTTTATATTTACTCTTCCGAAACAGAAGAACTGAGGGGAATTAGTAGGCACTTTAGCGGTTTAAATCGTGCAAAAGATATGTTAAAATATAAATTGGGAAGATATCTATTATAGGGAACTGTCCGGCTTTTTTGCAGCAGTTCCTTGAAGCAACCAGAAAGTCAGGAGGGTTTATGGAACTGAATGCTAAAGACTTCTCGGAAATTACTCCCCAGATAAGGGAATTGGCAAAAAAGGCGGAAAAATCTACGATAATAGATTCCTCACTTTATGCTAAATATGATGTAAAACGCGGCCTTCGAGACCTTAACGGAAAGGGAGTCCTCGCCGGACTCACTCATATTTCGGATGTTCAGGCAAAGAAAATAGTTGACGGAAAAGAGGTTCCGGCAGAAGGAAACCTTTACTACCGCGGCTTCAACGTGAAAGACCTTGTTAACGGCTTTGAAAACGAAAACCATTTCGGCTTCGAGGAGATAACCTACCTTCTTCTCTTTGACAAACTGCCGAATAAAAAAGAAATCGAAGAGTTCAATGATCTTCTGGGATTTTACAGGAACCTTCCCACAGGATTCGTGCGTGACAGTATCATGAAGGCTGCAAGTAAAGATATGATGAACGTGCTTGCGAGAAGCGTGCTTACACTTTATGCCTATGATGAAAACGCAGACGATATTTCAATACCGAATGTATTAAGACAGTGTCTGCAGCTGATAGCGATATTCCCGCTCCTGTCGGTTTACGGTTATCAGGCATACAGGCATTACCACGAGGGGGAAAGCCTTTTCATTCACTCTCCCGTAAGGGAGTATTCGACGGCACAGAACCTGCTTCATGTCCTTCGTCCCGACAGTAAATTTACCGAGCTCGAGGCGA
>CAJOPI010000225.1 GCA_905236275.1 uncultured Lachnospiraceae bacterium
ACGCCACAAACTCATCCGTACCATGGAAGTGATGAATCTGCACGAGAGGACTTTAAAAAAAACTGATCGAGCTGATAGACAATCCACATGCAGATATCATTTCTCAAGACGAGGTTCATTTCATGCTTGGTACACTTGTCACGAAAGGGTGGTTCCCAGTGGGCTCCATTCCTATAGTGGGATCGGCACCAGGAAAATCAGGCGTCCCACTTAGCGGGTTTGTGTCGATAAAATCCGGAGAAACCTTTATAACCAGTCCGGAACGCTTTACGTGGGAATCAACGATAGCAGCTATTCGCAGTTTTTTGAAAAGCTATAAATGCAGGCGGGGTCACAAGATATACATGATTCTTGATAACGCTCCGTGGCACAAAAAAGCAAAGCGTCTAATTCGCGACGAGAATAACAAGGAATATGCTGATATCAGAGCGAAGGTAATCTTTCTCGATATTCCACCGTATTCACCGGATCTAAATCCTATAGAGCAACTATGGAGAAAGACGCGTTACGAAATAACCCATAATAGATTCTTCAAGAACCTCAAGGATCTTAAGTCTGCCTTGGCATGCTTTTTTCGAAAGTTTATCGAGCCAAATGATGAAATAGTGTCGCTCTGTCAGTTCGACTTTACAAAAGATCGGCATTCTGCATCCAGACAGCTGTGGGTTGGCATGGAACATAAGCTGTTCAGAAAGAATATGGCGCAAAACTCCATCGATGAAGTCCTTGTTCCGATATGATGTTGTCAATGTACTATGCGAAATTTGTTTTGTCGCTTGCTATATATTATGCGGATTTACTTATATCTTCTTTGAAACGATGCCGCTTTTTGAAATATCTATAAACTATGTTTCCTGGTTCTGTGTGGTTTTCGTGATTGCAGCCTATATACGTTTTTATCCGAGAGAGATATACGATAATAAAAAGGTGTGGGGAATCATACTAATAGTTACTGTGTTAACAGGTATTATGAGTGTTCTTCTGGCAATCTGGGCAGGAACAAAGTTTGGTTATCGGATGGGATATCATTTTATGTCGGATTCCAATAATCTACTGCCGGTCCTTATAGGGATTTCAAGCTTTATGTTCATTAAGAATGTAGAGATTAAATACAACCGTTTAATAAATAAAATAGCTGCTTCGACGTTTGGTGTGCTCTGTATTCATGCAAACAGTGATACGATGCGAAGATGGCTGTGGAGAGATACCTTACATAATGCGGAAATGTATTATTCAAGCCATTGGTTTATTTATCCGATCGTATGTGTCATTGGAGTTTTTGTAGTCTGCTCGGTTATTGATATCATCAGGAGTAATACAATAGAACAACCCTAGTTAGAATTCCTTGAAAAGAAAGTGATTTCGAAGGCAAGGACACGATTTCGGCAGACGGATTGGATATAAACAGATAAATTGCAGCTTGAAAACTGAATACAGAACAACGTTGATCTTGTACCGTGGTGCAAAATATAAAAATGTCTTATTTCACTCGCGCTTGACAGAGTGAACGATTTCAGGTATTCTGTTATTGTAACCAATGTTTAGTGACAACAGATATGAGCCAGCTAGAAAAAGCGAAATTACGTTTAAAATCAGTTCCTTCGGACTATACGTATTCAGAAGCACGGTTCCTGTTACAGAAGCTTGGATTTCAGGAATATCAGAAGGGAAAAACGTCCGGTTCTCGTGTGAAGTTCTACCGAGCAGCGGATGATCGGATCATTTTGCTGCATAAGCCTCATCCGGGGGACCAGATGAGCCTGGGAGCGATAAATGGGCTGAAAGCGGCTCTGGAAAGGAGCGGAGATCTATGACAAACGATATTCTGGAATATAAGGGATATCATACAAGGATTGAATTTGACGCGGCTTCCTGTTCTCTTTTTGGGAAAATAGAAGGAATTAAAGATCTTGTGACGTTTGAAAGCGGGGATCCTATGCGGATTGTCGAAGAATTTCATTCTGCGGTAGACGATTATCTGGATTTTTGCGAAGAAGTCGGAAAGACCCCTGAAAAGGAGTACAGGGGGAGATTTAATGTTCGTATAGAACCTGCTTTACATCAAAGACTGGCGGAGAGGGCGCTGCGCGACCATGAGACATTAAATGCGGTGGTTGAAAAAGCGATTAAGGCTTATGTTTGAAAAGGAGGCGACATTAATTCAAAGATAATTTAGTTTCATAATAATACAAGATCAACGACTATGAGAAATGCTTCATAGTCGTTTTTGTTTTGTGTTCGGCACCGTGGTGATATTTTATATATGGGAAGGGAATAATATTTCGTTCTTGCTCTTTGAAAATTTCATATCGTGCTTAGGGAGTTGATTGTATTATTATCTTTCATGCCTCTGCTTGGATTTGATTATATTGATGATTGCACATATCACCACACAATGAGTGGAAATTTTATTATAACGGCTGTTGCGGATGATGTCGGCAAAAGGTTCTATCCTGAGAAGGTACTGGACTTTAACACGATAGTGGAAGAATATGAAAAA
>CAJOPI010000226.1 GCA_905236275.1 uncultured Lachnospiraceae bacterium
CTCAGGGATAAGGGACTTTTTGCCTTTGACAGTCCGGAAATGGTTATGAACCCTGAAACGATCGGAGAACTCTTCGGGATAGAGCCTTCTGTTTGCGAGAAGCTTTTATAATGAGGTACATTGATTACATGGAGGTAAAGATTATGAAAAAGAGAGAAGTAAATAAGTTGGTTTCCGTCATGCTTTCAGGCATGCTTGCTGCAGCTATGCTTGCAGGCTGCGGAAGTACAGTATCTTCCGAAGGAAGTCAGGCGGCAACGACAGAAGCAACAAAAGAAGCATCAACAGAGTCAACAGAAGCAGCAACGGAAAAGGCATCAGAGTCTTCAGGACAGTCCGAAGAAGCAACGTCTGAAGCTGCATCAGAGGGCAAGGTTGATGAGGAAGAAAATTATGAAACGGGGGATGCTTCACTTGATGACCCACTAAACGCTGATGACATAGGCGAAAAGGAAATTCTTGTCGTAAGCTTCGGAACGAGTTATAACGATTCGCGCAGGGAAACGATCGGTGCTGTCGAGAAGGCTGTTGCGGACGCAAATCCTGAATGGAGTGTGCGTCGTGCCTTCACCAGCAATATAATCATCGACCATGTCAGGGAGCGTGACGGAGAGGAAATTGACGACCTTGAGGCAGCACTTGACAGGGCAGTGAAAAACGGAGTCAAAGAGCTGGTGGTCCAGCCGACACATCTGATGAACGGTCATGAGTATACGGATATCGAGACAACGCTTGCTAAATATGCCGATTCCTTTGAGAAAATTGAACTCGCCAAGCAGCTTCTTGATACAGATGAGGATTTTGAAGCCGTTATTTCCGCCATCACAGATGCAACGACCGATTATGATGATGGAGAAACTGCAATTGTCTATATGGGACATGGCACAACTGCCGACTCGAATTCGAGCTATGCGAAGATACAGGAGATGCTTACGGCAGACGGTTATGAGAATTATTTCATAACTACGGTCGAGGCTTCCCCGACACCAGAGGAAACCCTTGAAATGGTAAAGAAGGGCGATTATAAAAAGGTTGTTCTCCTGCCGCTTATGGTAGTTGCGGGAGACCATGCTAATAATGACATGGCAGGAGATGATGATGACTCGATAAAGTCTCTTTTTGAAAAGGCAGGTTATGAGGTCGAGACGGTCATTCAGGGACTTGGTGCAAATGAGGACATTCAGGAAATTTACTTAGAGCACGTATCCGATGCCGTAGAAAAAATCGAGGAATAAGATTTATTTATGAGAAAGCTTAATTACAGAATTTTTGCTGCGCTTATCCTTAGCGCAGCTACAGTTATGCTGTCTTCCTGCGGGAATGCAGGAACTCCGGCGGAAGTAAATATGGCAGCGGAAGCGGTCAAAGAGACGACGGGGAAGGTTGCATCGGCTTCTGATATGGCAGAAGTGGAAGAAGTTGTTGATGATACAATGGAGCCGGTCGAAGGCTCGAAAATCAACAACGGTGTCTATGAAGTAAAGGTTGACAGCAGTTCTTCCATGTTTACGATCGAAAGCTGTTCGCTGACTGTTGAAAACGGAAAAATGACAGCAGAGATGCAGATGAGCGGCAGCGGATACAGGTATCTCTATCTTGGAACTGCGGAGGAGGCGGCTGCGGCTGATGAGTCAGATTTTATAGAGTCAGAAGACAATGCCGAGGGAAAAAATGTTTTCAACGTCGAGGTTGAGGCGTTGGATAAGGGCATTGACTGCGCGGCTTTCAGCAAGAAGAAAGAGCAGTGGTATCCGCGGACTATAGTTTTCAGGGCTGATTCGCTCCCCTTTGAAGCCTTCAGAGAGGCGAGAGGAAATACCGCCGAAATGCTGGGGATAGCTGACGGAGAGTACAATATCGAGGTTGAGCTCAGGGGAGGCTCCGGAAGGGCTTCTGTAACTTCCCCCACGAAAATCGTGATCAAAAATGGAGAGATAACTGCAGAGGTTCAGTTTTCAAGCGATAATTATGACTATGCCATAGTTAACGACGAGAGATATGAGGCTGACACGAGCAGCGGGAAATCGCTTTTCACCATTCCGGTTAAAGCACTTGATGCAGAACTGCCTATAACAGCTGATACAACAGCAATGAGCACACCGCATGAGATTGACTATACTCTCTATTTTAAGTCGGAGACGATTGAGTAATTTATTTTACTCCCCCACAACAGCACAAGATACCTGTTGTGGGGGAGGTTTGCTGCGAGGAGCCTTTTTTGTCGCCGGCTGCCAAAGCGCAAGCTTTGAGCAACGGCGTAACATAACTGATGACTTGGTTCATGTTCCTTATGAACCTATGTCAGAAGGAATACAGGGTAAAAACGGACATCCGACAACATTATGTCAGATAATAACTGATGTTGTTAAAGGAGATGTTCCTGAACGAAAGCGCTTAATGCAGCGCGAAAATAATGTTACCTATAAACCTTGCTATGCGAATTGGAGGAAAGATGAATATAGAGGAAGTACAGGCATTTCTTGAAGAAAAGAAATACCATGAGCTCAGGGAAAAGCTTTCGGAACTGAATGAAGCAGATATAGCTTCGCTTTTAGAGGAACTGCCGTCTGATATGCAGGTAAGGGTGTTCCGTTTTCTGCCGAAGGATATGGCAGCGGATGTTTTTGCCTATCTGCCGACAGATGTGGAGCAGGATATAATTATATCGCTTACAGATAATGAAGCAGCAAATATCATAAATAACATGATGTCTGATGATGCTGCCGATCTCATGGAGGAGATGCCGGCATCAGTGGTTAAAAAGCTTCTTTCAAATGCAAGTCCTGATGTGCGTCGTGATGTAAATCACCTTTTGAAGTTTCCGGAAGACTCTGCCGGCTCGATAATGACGGTGGAATTTGTTGACCTGAAGGAAGACCTTACGGTTGCAGATGCGATATCGAGGATAAGGCGTACAGGTATAGACAAGGAAACGATAGACACCTGTTATGTCCTCGACAAAAGACGCCGCCTTATTGGTATAGTTGCGTTGAGGACGCTTATTCTTTCCAGACCTGAAGACCTGATTGCTGACGTAATGGAGGAAAACGTTATTTCAGTTGAAACCTCCACCGACCAGGAAGATGTTGCGCGGGTTATATCCAAATACGACTTTATGTCAGTTCCTGTTGTTGACTCGGAAAAAAGACTCGTTGGTATCGTAACGGTCGATGATATCGTGGATATCATTCAGGAAGAGGCGACAGAGGATATCCAGAAGATGGCGGCTATCGTTCCCTCAGACCAGCCCTATACGAAGATGGGACCTGTGGCACTTTGGAAGAAAAGGGTCGGATGGCTTCTGCTCCTCATGATTTCGGCGACTTTTACAGGAAAAATCATCACGAGCTATGAAAATGCCCTCGGAGCATATATTATCCTTGCTGCCTATATACCGATGCTTATGGATACAGGCGGAAATACGGGTTCACAATCGTCAACCATGATAATCCGGGCACTGTCGCTTAGGGAAATAGAATTCAGCGATATTTTCAAGGTTATAAGAAAAGAATTCTGTACGGCACTGATATGTGGCGTAACCCTTGCGTCGGCTAATTTCATTAAACTGATTCTGGTCGATAAACTTGACCCGATTGTGGCACTTGTTGTAGTCCTTACAATGATAATGGCAGTCATTACTGCCAATATAGCAGGCTGCTCGCTGCCGATGATAACTAAAAGACTCGGCTTCGACCCTGCAGTAATGGCTTCCCCGATGCTCACAACCATAATCGATGCCGTAACGCTCACGATATATTTCCAGTTTGCTACGCATATATTGCACATTTAATTTGTCCGGCAACTTATTTTATAAGAGAAAAAAAGTGAAAGTAAAAATCAGAGATTACAGAATGGATAATATAAAGGCGATGCTCATAATCCTCGTGGTTCTGGGGCATCTTCTTGAATTATTCCTTAAAAGCGGAAATGTGAAAACGGTATACAAGATAATATACGCCTTTCATATGCCGCTCTTTATATTTATATCAGGGTATTTTGCAAGATTTAACCTAAAAAAGATAATCAGCGGTATCCTGATACCCTACATGATATTTCAGACGGTTTATATAATTTATGTAAATTATATCCTTGACGTGGAAAAAGACGTAAAATTCACCTACGCACAGCCCTACTGGATCATGTGGTACATGATGGCGATGATGGTTTGGAGTCTTTCGGTACCGTTGATATCAAAGGGCGGCAGAAAAACGCACTTGATGATGATCGCGGTGTCGCTTGCGGCCAGCCTTGCGGTCGGCTATATTCATGAAATCGGAATGAAATTTACTTTGTCGAGAATATTCGTATACTTTCCGTTCTTTATAATGGGACATTACTTTTCGGATATTATTAAAGATGAAGAGAAGAAATCAAAGCTGATCGGATTTTATCATGAGCATAAGAGACTTATAAGCATGATATCTGCGGTGGCTTTTGGTGTCGCCGTAGGACTCATCGCAGCTTATCCTAAAAAACTTTCTTATGTCTGGCTTTATGAGTGCGCACCCTATTCGGTGTCGCACGAAACAGCAGTCATCAGGCTTGCACACTTTGTAGTGGCACTTGTCTCAATAATGTATTTTTATCTTCTTATACCGAATATTAAATTCGGCATCATGTCAAAACTGGGTGCGAAGACAAAAGGAGTATACCTTTGCCATGGATTTGTTGTACTTGCGCTGAAGGATATGGCAGGGTTGATGTAATTGTTCATTATCTGCAACGTGGATGGAGGAAACAAAAATGCGTGAAATGGAATTTAAAATGGAAATAAAATACGCTCACATAGTCCCGGGAGCAGAGGTAGAGGTGGAAGAGTCTCAGCTTCAGGGAGGACTTGTGGTTTATTATACAATAATCCCAGCCATTGCCATGTCGGGCAACTTTCCGCGAATAGAAGCCCTGAAGGATTTTCATGGCAGGGTAAGGGAAGTCAGACCCGGAAACGGCGGCGCGTATTTTGTCATTGTTGAATTTGACGAATAAAAAGGGTGTACGTCATTGGAAAAATTTATATAACGTACACCCTTTTTGTTATTTTTTATTGGAACTTACAGAACTCAGGTCATAAGAACCGGTGAGGTTTTCGCCCTTGAAAGTAATCAGTTTCTTTTCAGCGTCCCAATCATACTCTGTCTTTTTGCATTTGTAATTCTTATTGTTAAGCTTGATTGAAACACTTTTCAACGAATTGTTTTTGCCTAACTACGCTGATTGACGATAACGCAGCAAGTGGAAGTTTATACAAGCAAGTGTGCATAAGTTATTTATCTACAGTTCCTTAGTCAAGCTTGGGATTACTCCATCACAAAAATAAAAAAATTATTGACAATGACAATCTTCGGTATTACAATACATAGGTATGCACTCATAAACCATTGTCAAAGTGTCAGGCATGGAAAAAGGGTGCTCTGTAGAACGAAAATTCCGAGGAATGGAGGTAAAGACATTGGCTAATATAAAATCTGCAAAGAAGAGAATAATCACAAGCGCTAAGAGAGCAGACCGCAACAAGTCTGTAAGAACAGGCGTAAAGAATGCAACAAAGAAGGTTTACGCAGCAATCGCATCAGGAAACAAGGATGATGCAGCAGCAGCTCTTACAAAGGCTATCTCAACAATCGAGAAGGCCGGCTCAAAGGGCGTTTATCACAGATGCAACGCTTCAAGAAAGGTTTCACGTCTTACAAAGGCTGTAAACAAGATGGCTTAATCAAAGCCGGTTGCATATATAAATATTGTACTTGAAAAAGAGCGAGGAGCCCTCTATCCTCGCTCTTTTTTTCGTTACAAACTAAAATTTTTATGATAAACTTATTAATAAGAAATAAAGAGCATGAAAGGTAATTATCATTAATGAACATAGCACAGGACCACATCAGAAACTTCTGTATAATAGCGCACATAGACCATGGAAAATCAACACTGGCAGACAGAATACTTGAAAAGACCGGACTTCTGACCGAAAGGGAGATGCAGGATCAGATTCTTGACAATATGGACCTTGAGAGGGAAAGAGGAATAACCATAAAGTCACAGGCAGTAAGGACTATATATAAGGCGAAAAACGGTGAAGAATACTGCTTCAATCTGATAGATACTCCGGGACATGTGGATTTCAACTACGAAGTAAGCAGAAGCCTTGCGGCGTGTGACGGTGCGATACTTGTCGTGGACTCGGCACAGGGAATAGAGGCGCAGACACTTGCGAACGTCTACCTTGCACTAGACCATGACCTTGATGTATTTCCGGTGCTGAATAAGATAGACCTGCCCTCGGCAGAGCCGGACAGGGTTGCGGCAGAGGTCGAGGACGTTATCGGACTTGACTGTGAGGACGCTCCGAGAATATCCGCAAAGCAGGGTATAGGAATAGATGAAGTCTTAGAGTCAATAGTCGAAAAAATACCGGCTCCGGGCGGGGACAGCAGCAAGCCCCTGAAATGCCTTATCTTTGACTCGCTTTACGACTCCTACAGGGGTGTCATAGTCTTCGTCAGGGTAATGGACGGTACGGTGAAAAAAGGCACTCCTATAAAATTCATGGCAACCGGCAGGACTGATGAAGTCGTAGAGGTGGGCTATTTCGGAGCGGGAAAATTCATTTCCTGTGATGAGCTTACTGCCGGAATGGTAGGCTATATAACTGCAAGCATTAAAGATTTGAAGGAAACAAGAGTCGGCGATACGGTAACGAACTCACAGAAGCCCTGTGAGGAGGCACTTCCCGGATACCGCAGGGTGAATCCTATGGTTTACTGTGGGATTTATCCGCAGGACACCGCAAAATACCCCGATCTCAGAGATGCGCTGGAAAAGCTTCAGCTAAATGATGCGTCTTTAAGCTTCGAGCCGGAAACCTCCGCGGCATTGGGATTCGGTTTCAGATGCGGATTTTTGGGACTTTTGCATTTAGATATAATAACAGAAAGGCTGGAACGTGAGTATGGGCTGGAACTGGTAACGACTGCTCCGGGCGTTGTATACAAGGTCTTCAAGACGGACGGAACGGAGTTCGAGCTGACAAACCCCGCAAACCTGCCTGACCCTTCGGAAATAGAGCACATGGAAGAGCCGCTGGTATCCGCCGAGATAATGGTATCTACAGAATATTTAGGCGCGATAATCGGTCTCTGTCAGGAGAGGCGCGGTATCCAGACGGGCATGGATTATATCGAGACAACAAGGGTTATGCTGAAATACGACCTGCCCTTAAATGAGATAATCTATGATTTCTTTGACGCTCTTAAAAGCCGTTCAAGGGGCTACGCTTCATTTGACTATGAGCTGAAGGGCTATGCAAAATCAGACCTTGTGAAGCTTGACATACTTATAAATAAAGAATACGTTGACGCGCTTTCCTTTATAGTATTCAAGGACAGTGCCTACGATCGCGGCAGAAAGATGTGCGAGAAGCTGAAAGACGAAATACCGAGACATCTTTTTGAGATACCCATACAGGCAGCGGTCAGCGGAAAGGTCATAGCAAGGGAGACAGTAAGGGCTTACCGTAAGGATGTTCTTGCAAAGTGCTATGGCGGTGATATTTCAAGAAAGAAAAAGCTACTCGAAAAACAGAAGGAAGGAAAGAAGAAGATGCGCCAGATAGGTTCCGTTGAGGTACCTAAATCTGCCTTCTTAAGTGTTCTCAAACTCGATGAACAATAATGACCTCCGGCCTTTGGCCATTTACGTCCATATCCCGTTCTGTGAGCAGAAATGCCGGTATTGCGACTTTCTTTCTGCACAGGCTACAGACGAGACGAAATATAAATACGTGAACGCACTTCTGCATGAGATAATGCACACAGACGGTTCGCACCATATCGTCACCTCCGTTTTCATAGGCGGGGGTACGCCTTCGTGCGTGCAGTCTTTTTATATTGTAAAAATTATGGAGATACTGCGCCGTCGTTTCAAATTTGCGGAAGATGCGGAAATCACGATGGAGGTAAATCCGGGAACGGTGAGGAAATCCTCACTCGCGGATTACAGACTTGCGGGCATAAACCGCCTTAGCATCGGCCTGCAGTCAACCTTTGACGACGAGCTGAGAAAGCTGGGGCGTATCCATGATTACAAAATATTCTTAAATTCTTACGGAATAATAAGGGCAGCGGGCTTTGATAACGTAAATATCGACCTGATGTCATCATTGCCAAATCAGACAGTAGAAAAGATGCAGATAAGCCTTGAGAGGGTCGTTGGTCTGCACCCTGAACACATATCGGTTTATTCACTGATAATAGAAGAGGGAACACCTTTTGCCA
>CAJOPI010000227.1 GCA_905236275.1 uncultured Lachnospiraceae bacterium
CGCGCTCTTTCTGCTTGCGGCATCAGTGTCACCAGCATTCAGGACGTTACGCCGGTTCCCCATAACGGATGCCGTCCGCCTAAGCGCAGACGTGTTTAATCACTGCGCAGGTTGCTAATTCGGCTTTATTATTTAGGAGGATAAACCATGGCAGTAAACAGAGTTCCGGTACTGAAAAGGTGCAGGTCTTTAGGCCTTGAGCCCTCAGTATTAGGTTACGATAAAAAATCCAAAAGACAACTTACAAGGAGCGGACGCAAGGTCAGTGAATACGGCCTTCAGCTCAGAGAAAAGCAGAAAGCAAAGTTTATATATGGTGTGCTTGAAAAACCCTTCCACAACTACTACGAGAAGGCTGAGCGTGCCAAGGGCATGACCGGTGAAAACCTCATGGTTACGCTTGAATCCAGACTTGACAATGTTATTTTCCGTCTCGGATGGGCAAGGACCAGAAGAGAAGCACGTCAGATTGTCGGTCACAGACACGTGCTTGTAAACGGAAAGACCGTTAATATTCCTTCATATCTCATTAAGGCAGGAGATACCATAGAGATCCGTGAGAAGAGCAAGGGACTTCAGAGATACAAAGACATCATGGCTGTAACCGGCGGTCGTCTTATACCTGAATGGCTCGAATCAGATCAGGAAAACCTTAAGGGACAGATCAAGTCTTTGCCCACAAGGGAAGAGATAGACGTGCCTGTTGACGAGATGCTTATAGTCGAGTTGTACTCAAAGTAATATAGAAGGTAAAAGCCTAAGGAGGGCGCTGCATGTTCGATTTTGAAAAACCGGATATAGAGATTACTGAGATTTCGGAAGACAGAAAATACGGAAGATTCGTTGTAGAACCGCTTGAGCGCGGGTACGGTATTACACTTGGTAATTCCCTGCGCAGAATCATGTTGTCATCTCTTCCGGGAGCTGCAGTCAGCCGTGTGAATATCTCAGGCGTTATGCATGAGTTTTCCACTATCCCGGGCGTTAAGGAAGATGTTACGGAAATCATCATGAACTTGAAGGAGCTTGCCATTGTCTGTGACAGTGATGAGCCCAAGACAGCCTACATCGATTTTGAAGGAGAAGGTGTTGTAACTGCGGGTGATATCCAGGCTGATTCCGACATTACGATAGTTAATCCCGAGCTTGTAATCGCCACCTTAAACGGCGGCCCGAATTGTAAGCTTGAGATGGAGATGACTATCACAAAGGGCAGAGGATATGATCCGGCTGATAAAAACAAAAGTGATGATTTGCCAATCGGTACCATTGCCATAGATTCTATTTACACTCCTGTCGAGCGTGTAAATATGAATGTAGAAAATACCCGTGTGGGTCAGATTACTGATTTTGATAAGCTGACGCTCGATATATATACAAACGGTACTTTAGGACCGGACGAGGCTGTATCTTTGGCCGCAAAGGTTTTGAGTGAGCACTTAAAGCTCTTCGTTAATCTTTCCGAAAATGCCAAGACGGCTGAGGTCATGGTGGAGACAGTGGATGATGTGAAAGAAAAGGTTCTTGAGATGAGCATCGATGAACTGGAGCTTTCCGTACGTTCCTACAACTGTCTGAAGCGCGCTGGTATCAATACCGTTGAGGAATTGTGCAACAAAACCCCCGAGGATATGATGAAGGTAAGGAATCTGGGACGAAAGTCCTTAGAAGAGGTTCTTGCAAAGCTCAAGGATCTTGGTCTTGCCTTAAACACCTCGGAAGAATAATGCTTTTGAGCCGTCAGGCATCATATGGATATATATAATGAGCTGCGGGTAAATCCGAAGGTTCCGCAGTTCGGCATCCGGCAGGTAAGTCCAAAGTGTTTTGCCGGATTGCTTTTTGAAAGGAGACATTATGTCAAAGTACAGAAAATTAGGAAAAACATCCGATCAGAGAAAAGCTTTACTCAGAAACCAGACTACGGCACTGCTTTACAAGGGCAGGATCGTAACTACCGAAGCACGCGCCAAGGAAGTGCGTAAGATTGTAGAGCCTCTTATTGCTCTCGCCGTAAAAGAGCGTGACAATACCGAAGAGGTAACAAAGATGGTGAAGGTACCCCGTAAGGATGCGAACGGAAAGCGCATCAAAGAAGTGACAGACGGCAAGAAGGTATCCGTTTATGATGAAGTGGAGCGTACCTTCAAGAAGGATCTTCCCAGCCGTATTCACGCAAAGCGTCAGATGCAAAAAGTCCTTTACGCCGTAACCGAAGTGCCGGAAGAGGCAAAGGGACGCAAGAAGAACACCAAAAAGGTTGATCTTATAGACAAGCTTTTTGAAGAGTATGCACCTAAGTATGCAGACCGAAACGGCGGATATACCCGTATCGTAAAGATAGGACCCCGTAAGGGAGATGCAGCTATGGAGGTTGTACTTGAATTAGTATAATAATTTCCCCTGACCGTTACAGGTCAGGGGTTTTTTTGACGGTAAACGTAAATTCCGTACCTACATTTTCGGTACTTATCACGTTGATGGTCTCATCATGAGCCTGGATTATCTCTCTGACTATGGAAAGCCCCAGACCTGTTCCCTTTTTATCCTTTCCTCTTGACATATCTGTCTTATAAAATCTTTCCCATATTTTTGACAGAGAATCCTTAGGTATGCCTATTCCGCTGTCTTTTACCGAGATATAGAGCTTTTCATTCCGTTCTGTGGTCTCTATGCGTATGGAGGTATTTTCATTGCTGAATTTTACGGCATTATCCGTGAGGTTGTACAGTACCTGCTGGATTTTACCCATGTCTGCTCTTACATACATTACCGGGCCCGTGAGAATGAGATCTATTGTAAGATTTTTTTCGCGGCAGGCACCTTCAAATGATGCTACTGTCTGTTTTATTACGGGATTAATATCAAAGTCCGTGATGTCCAGTATGGCGCCGCTTCTTCCGAATTTGTTAAGCTCAAGCAGATTTTCGGTGAGCTTTGTAAGGCGCTCTGTCTCAAATACGATTATTCCCAGATATTTGCCCTGAAGCTCCGGAGGTATGGTACCGTCTGCCATGGCAGTTGCATATCCCCTGATGGAGGTAAGAGGAGATCTGAAGTCGTGGGATATGTTTGAAATAAATCTTTTCTGATCCTCTTCCAATGTATCAAGCTCATAGGCCATGGCATCTATTGACGAGGCTATA
>CAJOPI010000228.1 GCA_905236275.1 uncultured Lachnospiraceae bacterium
CTTCCACCTCGTAAATTACAGCAGTAATATTCGTGAAATATTTGAGACGACCGGCTTTGATGAATTATTCGGAATCGTATCCTGAAAGGGGTCGGAGAACAGAACGATGAAGGAATCCGTATGAAAGACGTGAATGGATTCTATCTGGATATCGCGAAGACGAATGTCCCAATCCCCCATGACATGGAAGCCATCCGCATGAACTTGGATGATTTCACCTTCTGGATTCGCTATAAATCCGGTGCAGCATATGCATCAAGAATAGCCTGTGGATTTTCTGTTCCGCTGGAACAATGGGGCTTGTTATGGGAGTCCGGCCATTTCTTGATATGTTTGATACGCTGAGGACAATATATCTGATCATTTGTTCATCAGCAATATATCCGAATAAAACACTGTATTATCATGTGAATATTCAGCCATACCATCGTATATGGCAGCTTTTATATAGGGAATAAACAGTAAATTCAGGTAAATCCCAAGGTCCGGGAACTACGACTTTTTGACAAAGTGCCCGCTATATCAGCATAGAGAGAGAAAATCGGTCATCGCATTATTTAGAATAGTTTCAACATCTGCTTCAAAGACATCAAGCTTTTCTGCCTTTAGCTGCTTTACATCGGGTATTCCATAGAATGCCTGTGCCATAGTTCTGACGTACCCGTATCCATATTCATCTGAAATAATTGGACCACCGGCAGTTGTAACATATATAAGTTTCTGTGCCTTACACAGCCCTCGTGGTGTTCCATCCGCAGTATATTCAAATGTCAGCCCCAGAACATTGATCTGCTCAAAATATGCTTTTAGTATAGCCGGAAAGGACAAATCCCAGTATGGCGCTCCAACAACGATCAGATCGGCTTCTGCAAACTGTCTGGCAGGTGCATATACATTCGCAGAGAAATCGTTATGAGATGAAGCATTATTACGGGATAATATAAAATTTTCATCCGTAATAGCTGCTACAGTATCAGCAATATAAACTTCTGTTACTGTATCTGCAGAGGTTTTAATCTTTTCAATTACCTGCTCTGCAAGTCTTCTGGTTCTTGACTCTTTTCTAATGCAGGCATTTACAAATAATATTTTCATTTTAAAACGGCTCCTATCATAGAACTACTATCTGAGTAAAGCGTCAAAAGTTATATTGGAGCGGGTCATAAAGTCATTCACCCCATGGCAGGCAAGCTTGCCATGGATGATGACTTCTGCCCCTGATACCATTATATCGGCTTTGTAAAGATATAAGTTTAGAAAGATAAGTAATATTATTGGTTTTTTAAATACACAATGTCTTAAATAGCGGAACGGTTTACCTTCACTTGTTTAATATCTGATACATCTAAAGATATATGCTATAATCCTAATCATCCCTTCATTATTTTACAATTCCGTTATGAGCCAAAGCTGTTATAGTGGAGGTATATATAATTGAGAAAAATACAAATATCTGATCACTTTGATTATTCCACGATACTCCTTTTTTCATTGCCTGCCATTGGCATGCTGATCGTGGACAATACCTATTCCATAGCGGACGGTTTTTTCATTTCCAACTATATAGGGGCGACAGCATTTGCTTCTGAAAATCTCATCTTTCCTGCCTTTTCAATATTGTCAGGGATAGGATTGATGTTTGGTGTTGGAGCCAGTGCCGTTGTTTCAAAGGAACTGGGAGCAGATACAAGTGCTTTTTCCGAAAGAATGAAGTCTTATGCATCCGGCATGGCTGATGTAGATTTCTACAAAAACAGCCTTTTCCTGAATGGAAATGACGGTGCTGTAGAATTCCTTAAAAAGCAGGGATTTTCAGTTAAAGCGGAGCCCGTCAGCCGATACCTTAAAGGACTTCGAACGGTTGATGAAGAGACTGAAAAAAAGCTAAATGAACAGTACGGGTGCATGGACATCTGGACGATTACCGTTGATAAGGCTTCAGGGAATGGTGGGATACACGCAGATCCGAATCTTCCGTTTGAGGTAAAGGGAGAGGTTTCTAACGGTGTATTCTCCGTAGCTATACAGGGCAGAATGGATACGATTACGGCTCCTGAGCTCTTGAAATGCTTCCAGGAGGCAGGAGACGGTATCAATGCGATAAATGTTGATGCGAGCAGAATGGCTTACGTGTCATCTGCCGGACTCAGGGTTCTCCTGATGATGTGCAAGTCCTTGGAGGATAAGAGCAGATTCAAAATGACAGGAATCAGTGATGACGTAAGAGAGATCCTTGAAACCACAGGATTCGACCAGCTTCTGCTTTAATCGCGAGGTATTTTTATTACAGTGAAGCTTTCGGCTTCGAGTTCTATACTGCCGAATAGGGGCTTTTATAAAGTATAATTGTTATGAAGAAAACGTTGTTAAAGTGGATTGAAAGTGACTGTTATAATTTTTTCAGTATTTAAAAATACTTGCGGGGACATGGTTAAAATAGTGAATACAGAAGAAATCAGAGAAGAATTATTCACTCTCAGAGACATTAAATACCGCGATTTTCAGGCGAAGCTTATCCCTACGGTTGAAGCGGAGACGGTTATAGGCGTGAGGACTCCGGAGCTTCGGAAATTTGCGAAGAAGCTCTTGAAGGAGGGCGATTATCAGGATTTTCTTGATGAGCTGCCTCATAAGTATTTTGATGAAAATCAACTTCATGCTTTTATTATTTCGGGGATGAAGGATTATGAGCTCTGCATGAAGGAGCTTTGCCGTTTTCTTCCTTTTGTGGATAACTGGGCTACCTGCGACCAGATGTCACCGAAGATTTTCAAAAAGCATCGGGCGGAACTCTTTTTACAGATAAAGGAATGGCTCAAGTCGGGCGAGAGCTAC
>CAJOPI010000229.1 GCA_905236275.1 uncultured Lachnospiraceae bacterium
AATTATTGAAGAAATAAGCAGAATGCATTGTATAAAAACAATTATTCCTCCAACTAGTCCTATTGTATTTGTATTACTTCTATAAAAGGGAATTTGAATAATAATAGTTGGTATTAATATTATCCATCCAAGTTTCCACCATAACCGACCACAATAGTTATGTGCAAATCTCCATGTATCAAGATTTTGCATTGACTTTTTTGTTCTATATCCGATTATTCCATTTATCTTTTTGGGGCAATGCTTCCACATCATCCACCCAGCTACAATGAACAAAATAGGGATGATAATATTACATATGAACATAAACCACCAAAACCACATTTCATTTGTCTCCCCAGATATCGATTTGTGATATTATAACATGAATACACAGCAGATGTATAGCAAACATATTACTGTTTGTATTTCATTTTTCCAAAACATTGTGTATGCAATATTTTGTCTCCTAGAAGGCAATTTCTATATTCATTCACTATATTTCTCCGAAAATACATATATTTAAGGGTACACTAATTAAAACATTCCCTTTGTCGGATTAAGTATTGCGTAGCAATGGGTAATCGTAACTGCAAGTATTGTGCAAATGTATTACCGTTTATATTTATTGTGATTTATAACAAAAATATACATGATAATTTACTATCAAAAATCGTTATGTTTATGTTATTTATGTTGATGATTATTTTTTATGTTTTGTATTTTATATATTTATACTTTCAAGAAGAAAAATCGCCTGAAATAAAGGGAAATAGGAATTTTAGGTATCAAAAATATGCGAGCCAAGACCGCTTTTTATGCGAAAGAAGCGCCAGAAATATGCGAATTGGGTCATCAAAATATGCGAAAAAGGTTCCATTTTTATGCGAAATGAGTTACACTTATATGCGAGAAAAGTGCCAATTTTATGCGAAAAAGACTTTGATGCCTGTAGTTGACATAAGAACATCAAGAAAAAGTAGACAAATTTAAAATTTTTGTTTTAAAATAAATTTTTAGGAGAGCATTTTAAAATTATTTTGCAGCAATTTTTCATTTGCTTGTTTCGCATAATTTTAGGACTTATAGAAGCATCTGATAGCGGCATAAGTACCTATTTGATGCGAATTACAAGGGAAAAGTACCTTTTTTATGCGACAAATTTTGATTGAAGTACCTATATTATGCGACAAAATAGGTTTTTGCCCTTGAATGAACACAACATATTGATTACAATTTAAGCATGAAAACAGATATATCCCTAACAGAAACGAATAAAAATAGGTCTTATATTGTTGCCAAGTCAAATGATTTGATAAGGCGCTCCCGTGCAGGGCTGACTTTGGGCGCTCAAAGGGTGCTGAATTTCAGCATATCAAAAATTCGCCCGGATGTCACGGAAATGCCATCCATCTCTTTTTCAATTCAGGAATTTCTGAGAACTTTTGGTTTGAACGACACTTCTGGAGAGAATTATAAGCATGTTAAGGCGTGGTGCCAGCAATTGAGAGACAAATCATGGTATTACAAGCCCAATGATAACGAAGAAGTAACCATGTCTTGGATTACAAAAGTGCATTTCAAAAAGAAACAAGGTATGGTAACATTAGATTTCGATCCAGATATGGCTCCCTTTCTTTTGGAATTGAAGAAAACGGGGAATTTCACTCAGTATGAGTTAAGCATAACGATTTATTTTAAATACAGCACTACGGGTATCCTTTATGATTTGCTTCGCTCCTATGCGTTCAGCTATTCGAACAGGATGCAGAAAGAGTTTGAGGTTATCGAGTCCCTTGATCACCTGAAATATATGTATGATGCCCAGGATATGGAGACGAAGCGGTTTATGGCAAGGTATATCAATAAAGCCGTGGAGGACTTGAACAGGGCGAGCGATTTTAACGTGAGCGTGTCGTCTATAAAAAAAGGCAGAGTGATTACTCAGTTGAAATTCAGCATGACTATGATCGATGCGATGGAGCTGATGAAGAGGCAATGTCTTTGCAGGGCGGAAGACGCGGGGGTGGACACGAAACATGAGATTCCAGGACAGTTGAATCTGTTCAGCCCGATTGGAGAGATAGAAAGCATGCCATTGTCATATTATCTGGAAAAGTGTAATAAAGAATAAATTTAGGGAAACGCTGATTAAATCGCCATACTATTATGAATAAGAAGTGGCAGTTTATAAATAATTGTTTGTTTTATATGGAGAGGATTTCAAATGAGCAATTTAAGAGTCGAAACAGTTTATAATGAGGAAGATGCGGATCTGGGGATTGTGCAGTTGTGTGTTTTTGACGGCGAGGAACCTGCCGGCAAGATAGAATTAACGGATAAAAGGGCGGTTATTGAGAATCGAAAAGGGAATAAAGACGATTTTTCACCCTATATCACGTTTATTGGCATTGAAGTGCCAGGGGGAGACCAGGCGAAGGTCAAGGATGTTGCAGATGCGGTATTCGCATTCCTGCAAGAGCATGGCGTCAAGGAAGTTTCTTACAACGCCAGCAATAAGAATAAGGATGAGTACCTCAAAGGGATTGGATTTGAGTTGGTGGAAGAAAATAATGAGGGGTATTATACCGTCTTTGTGTATCAGCGGGTGCTTGCAAAGAGTGAAACCATTCTCTCATCATTGGTTTCACAGCACGGAAAGGATAGCAGTTGGGAAAAATTTTAAGAAAATGCTGATAAAATCAGCATTTCCTTAATGATTGCTCGGAGTTGGCCATAGTGGGAAAAACACTCGCATTAGGGAAATGCCGCTGTTCGGCGGCAAATTCGGTATGGGGCAGCGCAATAAGACAAGTGCTCACGATAAAACGAGTGCGTTGCTTTAATAGATTTGGCAATAACACGTAAGTTTTTATTATTCAGATTGTCAGGTTTTAGCAGTTAGGTTGTGGGGGAAGGTTCATGGAGTATGAGCTTTGGCTGTTTGCCGTAAAAAGGCTTGCGCAGACTCAGGAAGTTTGCCAGATAATATATGACCAGCTCCCGCAAGAGGAGAAGGATCAATTATATAGCGAATATCGCAGAACTGTCCTGAAGGAAAATGATAAAAAAAGTACTGAAAATCAGGTTCTGGAATCGTTGAGGAATGAATTGGAAGTGCTGCATAGCGCGTTAGAGCCGGTCAAGGCATATGCGGAAAGCTTGGACATAAGAAAGAAGCTTGCCGGATTACAAAATGACCGGACAAGCCGGGAACAGGTTTTTTATATGCGCTTTCTTCTTTCAGCGGAACAGTTGTTAGAAAGGTTGGACTTCTTCATTTCAAATTTAAGCAAGCCGGTTAAAGCAGAGGGGGAGTTGACAGCAGACCGAATGGGAAGATTCCGAGTGGGGGATCATGTTTTAAAGGAAGGGATGCTGGTCGAATTCATGTATCAAAATTATTGGGCGGTGGGCACGTTTTACCGAAACCCGATGTTGCTGAATGATTATTACTTTTCAGGTTTGCATAATGAAGTGTATCGTGTGAATTTATTGGGTTTGCA
>CAJOPI010000230.1 GCA_905236275.1 uncultured Lachnospiraceae bacterium
AAATCGAATGATTTGAGCAACGGCGCTGCAAAAACGGACATCCGACGTCATTTTGTCAGAAATAAAACTATGTTTTATAGAGGAGATAAAAATGTCTTTGGTAGCAGAAAACCTTGAAAAAGTTGAGAAATATATAAAAGAAGCCTGTGATAATGCCGGCAGACAGAGGGATGAGGTGACACTCGTTGCGGTAAGCAAGACAAAACCTGCTGAAATGATAATGGAAGCCTACAATCAGGGAATACGTGATTTCGGAGAAAATTATGTACAGGAGCTTACAGACAAGATTGAAAGGCTTCCTAAGGATATACGCTGGCATATGATAGGACATCTCCAGAGAAATAAGGTTAAGTACATTATCGGCAAGGTAGTGCTGATACATGGGGTGGATTCTGTTTCACTGGCAAGGGAAATCAGTAAGCAGGCAGTAAAACATGAGGTTACGGCAGATATTCTTTTAGAGGTTAATGTTGCCAAAGAAGATAGTAAATTCGGCTTTTTGTCAGAAGATTTACCGGAAGCAGCCGCAGAAATTGCTGAATTGCCCAACATTAATATAAAAGGTATCATGTGTTCGGCACCAAATGTTGATAATCCTGAAAAAAACAGGCAATATTTTGCGAAAATGTGTAAGATTTGTGTTGACATAAAAACAAAAATAAGTGATAATAGTTCTATGGATGCAATGGATGTAATTTCTATGGGAATGACAGGAGATTACCGGGTTGCGATTGAAGAAGGGTCAACCATGGTACGTGTGGGCACTGGCATTTTCGGCGAGAGAGATTACAGTAATAAAAAGTGACTTTTATTTGAGCAAGGTTTCTGAGAATCAAAATGAGGGAGGCAGGAATATGAGTTTATTAGATAAGTTCGTTAAAGCTATGAATATTAATGATGAAGACGATTACGATGATTATGATGATGATTATTTAGATGATGAGGAAGAAGAATACGAAGAGCGTAAGAGATTCGGTCGTAAGGAAGAGCCTAAGGTAGTTGAGAGCAAGCCCACAAGGTCAGCAAAGATTACACCTATGCGACAGGTTAGAAGAAAAGCTGCTGAGTCAGGCAGAGAAGTATGTATGTTCAGACCTTCCGCTGCGGATGAGGCATGTGATATCATGGATGCCCTTCTTGCAGACAGGACTGTTGTACTCAATCTTGAGGGAATTAACGAGGATATCGCTCAGAAGATTATTGATACAATTTCAGGTGCCTGCTATGCACTTGATGGAAACATGGTGAAGATTTCGAACTATATCTTTATAGTTGCTCCTAAGAGTGTTGAGATTTCAGGAGATTCACAGGGCAGTGTATTACAGAATGCATTTGATTTACCGCTCGCTGTAGGCAGGATGTAATCAAGACAGAACGATTTTTCGATAAAGAATTTATTCCAAACAGATATGAATTAAGGCGGAACGTTGTTTCCGCCTTGTTTTATGTCATTAAATCCATTTGATTGCGAGGAGGAGCAAAAGATGTCATCATCCATTAGGATAGCGGAAACATCATCGGGACCTGCATACAAAATTGTTATAGAGAATGATTTTTCACAGCTTGAAAAAGAGCTTGCAGAGCTTGAGGTGAAGGGAAGAAAGGGCTGTATAGTTACAGACAGGAATGTCGGACCTGTTTACGCCAAAGAACTTGAAGCTGTATTGGGAAAAGTTTTTTCAAAAATCGTAACTGTTGAAATCGAAGCAGGTGAGGAATATAAAAATCTTGAAACTGTAAAGGAAGTATACAGAAGGCTTATAGAAAACCATTTTGACCGAAACGATTTTCTGATCGCCCTTGGGGGAGGTGTGGTAGGAGACCTGACAGGCTTCTGCGCTGCAACATACCTGAGGAAAATCCGCTTTATCCAGATACCTACGACTCTTTTGGCTCAGACAGACAGTTCCATTGGCGGGAAGACAGGAGTTGATTTTGAAGAGTTCAAAAATATGGTAGGAGCCTTCCACCAGCCGTCACTTGTATATATGAATATGTCAACTCTGTCAACACTTGACGGCAGGCAGTTCGCTTCGGGAATGGCAGAGATTCTCAAGCATGGTCTGATCAAGGATAAGGATTATTACAGCTGGCTTATTAATAATTTTAATGAAATCACAGACCGGAATCCCGAATATCTTGAGAAAATGATAAAAAGAAGCTGTGAGATAAAGGCTGCCGTAGTTGAAAAGGACCCGACAGAAAAAGGCGAGAGGGCACTATTGAACTTCGGGCATACATTAGGTCATGCCATAGAAAAATACATGGATTTCAAGCTTCTGCATGGTGAGTGTGTGGCACTTGGAACTATTGCAGCTTCATGGATATCTTACAGAAGGGGCTTTCTTGATACAGAGGAATTTTATGAAATTCGTGATATGTTCCTGCCCTTCGGTCTTCCGCTGACTTTGGATGGTGATGCCGATATAGACAAGATTATCGAAATCAGTAAGTCTGATAAGAAAATGGATGCAGGACATGTGAAATTTATACTGCTGAAAAAACCGGGTAAGGCGTATATTGACACGACTGTGACTGATGAAGAAATGAGAGATGCCCTGAAACAGATCGTATTATCAGATTTTGACTGAAAATATACGTCCGTTTTTGATGTTAAAGTTTTGGAGTAGGATTAATGATAAAAGTTAGAAATGTACTTTATTGGTTTGTTGATTTGTTTTTGATTATCCTTTTTGTTGGTTTAGACCAGTTTACAAAAAGAATTGCCGTTGAACATCTGATGAATAAGGCTCCGATACCTGTAATCAAGGATTTTCTGATTCTTGAATATCTTGAAAACAGAGGTGCTGCTTTTGGAATGCTGCAGAACCAGAGCGTGTTTTTTATAGGGATAGGAATTGTTTTTGTACTGGTAATGGTCATTGCCCTGATACGGATACCGACCTATGGTAAATATCATTTCCTGCGATTTCTCCTGAGTCTTATAACGGCAGGTGCGATAGGCAATATGATAGACAGGATAATGCTTAAATATGTAATTGACTTTATCTATGTTATATATATTGATTTTCCGGTATTCAATGTGGCAGATATTTATGTTACGGTGGGAACTGTGGCACTTCTTATCACAATACTTTTCGTGTGGAAGGAAGATGACCTTGATATGAAAAAGGCTAATAATCCTAAAATACATTCCGCATTTATGAAGCCGGAGAATAATGATGAAAAATGAGGAAATGGAAAACTATTCTTTGATAGTTGACGCTGATGATGCAGATGAAAGAATAGATAAATATCTTGCGGGACAGCTCGAGGAGCTGTCGAGGTCATACATTCAGAAAATAATAGATAATGGCGGAGTTACGGTTAACTCAAAGAATGTAAAGGCAAGAACCATTGTCCGGGAGGGGGATTCGGTAGAACTCCTGATTTCCAAAGCAGTCGCTCCGGAAATAGCAGCAGAGAATATTCCGCTCGAAATACTTTATGAGGATGAGGATATTCTTGTGGTCAATAAGCCAAAGAATATGGTAGTGCATCCGGCAGCGGGTCATTACAGCGGAACCCTTGTAAATGCCCTGCTTTATCACTGCAGGGATTTATCGGGAATCAACGGCGTAATGCGCCCCGGAATAGTACACAGGATAGATAAAAATACCACCGGCTCCTTGCTTGTCTGCAAAAATGATTTTGCACACAGGAGTATTGCGGAACAGCTGAAGGAGCACAGTATAAAACGAAGATATCTTGCCATAGTAGAGGGCAAGGTTAAAGAAGACGGTGTAATAGACAAAGCTATCGGACGCAGTTCAAAAGACCGTAAAAAAATGGCGGTAACAGTCAATGGGAAAAACGCGGTTACGCATTTCAGGGTTATTTCCTCGACGGATAAATTCAGTTTTGTCGAATGCAGGCTCGAAACCGGAAGAACACACCAGATAAGAGTACATATGGCATCTATCGGTCATCCTGTTGTGGGAGATGAAGTTTATGGTCATCCGGTAAAAGGACTTGAAGGCCAGACCCTTCATGCAAGAATTCTTGGTTTCATCCAGCCGCATACAGGAGAATATATAGAAACCGAAGCACCGATACC
Source organism: uncultured Lachnospiraceae bacterium (assembly GCA_905236275.1). GTDB lineage: Bacteria > Bacillota > Clostridia > Lachnospirales > Lachnospiraceae > NK4A144. Next base: position 4,058 of record CAJOPI010000230.1, read on the forward strand.
TGAATATTTTTCTTCGCTTCTGGCAAAATACGGCTTGAAGAACCCGACTGAGTCTAACTTGCAATGAACTGATGGATTTTATATAATTAATTAATTAGTTAGTTATATTGATTTCTTTTAACAGTGAGGAGGTAGATAGCATGAAGGGCAGAATGACTACCGAACTGGGAACCATATTAATAGATACAGAGGCAATAGCACAGTATGCGGGTTCTGAGGCAATGGAATGCTTCGGAATCGTCGGTATGGCGGCTTTTTCCGTAAAGGACGGCTTCGTGTGGCTTTTAAAGCAGGACAACTTAAGCCGCGGCATAAATGTAAGGATAAACGGCAACAGGCTGACTATAGATTTTCATATAATAGTTGCGTATGGGGTCAGCATACAGACGGTTGCGAAAAACCTTATAGATTCTGTGCAGTATAAGCTGGAAAAATATACAGGTTTCAAGGTTGAAAAAATAAACATCTATGTTGAAGATGTAAGAGTTATTGATTAAGGAATCATATTGCGGTTTTGTATCGGTTCCTGAGTTGGAGGATAGTAAATTGGCAGCAGCAAAAATAAATGCGGCAACGGTAAGATTGTGTTTCCTTGCCGGGGCTGACTCTCTTAGTGCGAAATCAGACCTGATAAATGAACTGAATGTATTTCCTGTACCGGACGGAGACACCGGTACGAATATGGCTATGACTATAGAGTCAGCAGTAAAAGAGGTCGCATCGCTGAAAAGTGACTGTTCTATGGAGGAACTGAGTCATGCAATTGCAATGGGTTCGCTTCGGGGAGCAAGAGGAAATTCCGGCGTTATACTTTCACAGTTTCTGAGAGGATTCTCAAAGGTTGCTGAGGAGCATGATGAGCTTGATGCAAGGCTGATAGCAGCGGCTATCAATAGAGCAGCGGAAACCGCATATAAGGCTGTTATGAAACCTAAAGAGGGAACAATCCTTACTGTCGCGAAAGGCGTTGCAGAGAAGAGCACCGAGCTGTCAATGGATAATTCCTTAAAACCCGGAAAATTTGCGGATGAAGTGTTGCATCATGCAGAATACGTCCTTTCACAGACACCGGAGCTGCTTCCGGTATTAAAAGAAGCAGGAGTTGTTGACAGCGGCGGTCAGGGACTTGTTGAGTTCATACGTGGAGTTGCTGACTTTGTCAATCACAGGAAAAACGAGGTCACTGTCAGTTTATCAGAGGAAGAGACCGTAAAAACTACAGCAGAGCCGAATAGGGAGGTTCTTGAAGCTGCTGATATAAAATTTGGCTATTGTACAGAATTTATCCTTGAAACAAAGGAGAGCTTCAGCGAAAAGGCGGAGGCTGACCTGAAGAAATTCCTGAATTCTATCGGAGATTCGATAGTCTGTGTTGCGATGGATAAAATCGTAAAGGTTCATGTGCATACCAATCATCCGGGAACAGTATTCGAAGAAGCACTTAAACTTGGTGAGCTCACCTCGCTTAAAGTTGACAATATGCGAAAAGAGCATAATGAACGGCTTTTCAGGATGGAAGGCGGAAAGTCGGAGGAAATCAGGGAAGAGCCCGTTAAAAAGTATGGATTCGCAGTGGTTGCCTCAGGTGACGGAATAAGGGAGATTTTTGAAAGCCTCGGTGCTGATGCTGTGATAAACGGCGGACAGACCATGAATCCTTCGACGGAGGATATTTTGAAGGCATGCGAGGGGATTGCCGCAGAAAATATTTTTTTATTCCCTAATAATAAAAATATCCTTCTTGCTTCACAGCAGGCTGCACGCATTGCGGAGAACAAGAGGATAATCGTCATCCCGTCGAAGACCATTCCGCAGGGAATAACGGCGATGATAGGCTTTGTCGAGGATTACAGCGTCGAGGAAAATGAGGAGACCATGACAGAGCTCCTTTCGACAGTCAAAACCGGTGAAATAACTTACGCCGTAAGGGATACGGAGATTGACGGTAAAAAGATAGCCGAGGGTGATATCATCGGTATAGATGATAATACGGTAGCTGCAGTCGGAAAGGCAATAGACACGACGACAATGGAGCTTATCGACAGTATGGTTGATGACGAAAGTTCTGTCATAACTATTTATTATGGTGCAGAAATGGACGAAGCACAGGCGGAAAGACTTTCCGGGAAGGTTCAGGATAAGTATCCGGATATAGAAGTCGAGGTAAATGCCGGAGGCCAGAACGTATATTATTACATAGTGTCGGTTGAATAAGTATGAGGCTTTCAGATAGTATAAAAAACTTAAAAGGTATAGGAGATAAGACGTCGGCTTTGTTTAACAAGGTTGGAGTCTTTTCTTTATGGGATCTGTTGAACTATCTGCCGAGGGATTTCCGGCAGTATCCTGAACTGACAAAACTAAAGGATATCCATGAGGGTGAGACTGTTGCCACTGCATTGACAATACAGGGCGAAGCAAACGTCGTACATGCTTCAAGGCTCTCTATCCTCTCCTGTACAGCAGCAGATGACAGCGGAAAGATAAGATTGACCTGGTTCAATTTGCCTTATCTGAAAAAAATGATAAGACCCGGCATGACAAGGGTATTCTATGGAAAGGTTGGAAGTTACCGGAATGCTGCTTCCATAGAGCATCCTAAAATTTATAAAAAAGAGGAATACTTAAATAAGCTTAAAGTACTGGAACCGGTATATCCGGCAACCTTCGGTCTGAGCAGCGACAGGATAAGGAAGACCATAGACGGAGCCTTCGAAATCTTAGGCGATATAGAGGATTATCTTCCAGAGGACATACGGCAGAAATACGGTCTGATGAAGCTTTATGATGCCCTGAAAACCCTTCATTCCTCGGCTGAAAAGGAACAGATGAAAAGGGCAAGGAAAAGACTTGCATTTGATGAATTCCTGAACTTCATGATTTCGGTTAATTCACTTAAAGAAGAAAAAGCCGACCTGAAAAATCTCTTTGTTATGAAGGAGTCGGAGGAAGCAGAAAAAATAGTTGAAAACCTTCCCTATAAGCTGACATCCGCACAGGAGAGGACTTATAAGGAAATCATGTCTGATATGCAGGGCGAACGGCCGATGAACAGACTTGTACAGGGAGATGTGGGATCAGGAAAAACAGCTGTGGCAGCAGCAGTATGCTACAGTGCTGTGAAAAACAATATGCAGTGTGCTTTTATGGCTCC
>CAJOPI010000231.1 GCA_905236275.1 uncultured Lachnospiraceae bacterium
AAGGGCTGAGCTGGATTTCAGCCTGTCGGTCGTGCATGTCGAGCATGGTATAAGGGGCGAAGCCTCCGAGGAAGATGCGTCTTATGTAGAGAAGATTTGCTCTGAGCTTGAAATTCCATGCAGGCTTGTTCATATAGACGCGCCGAAGCTTGCGGAGATGAGTGGCGAGAGCCTTGAAGAAGCCGCGAGAAATGCAAGATATGCGGAGTTTGAAAAGGAAGGCGCGGACAGGATCGCAGTCGCGCATCATGCCTGTGACCTGGCGGAAACGGTGCTTTTCAACCTTTTTCGGGGAAGCTCGCTTAAAGGAATGGGCGGAATTGCACCGGTAAGAGATAAGATCATCAGACCCCTGCTTTGTCTTACGAGATCGGAAATCGAGGACTTTTGCAGGGAAAAGGGGATAGCTTTCAGAACGGACGAAAGCAATTTCGATACGGAAATTCCGAGAAATGCAATTAGGCATGAGATCATGCCGATTGCAGAGAAAATCAACTCAAATGCCATAAGGCATATCGGGAATACGGCAGCGGATATCAGGGACTGGTGTGAATATATAGAATCTGAAATAAATCTATTGTCGAAAAAATATATCAAAGCCGGGGCTGACAGGATAGAGCTTGATATGGAGGTATTCAGGGAAAAGCCGGAGATAATTCTCTCAGAGCTCATACGAAGGGCTATCGGAATGGCAGCGGGACGGCTTAAGGATATCAGCCGCGTTCATGTAAGGGATGTAATGTCCCTTGCAGACAAGACCAGCGGAAGGAGGATAATTCTTCCCTACGGAATATCTGCTGAGAGGGAATTTGATAAAATAGCATTCAAGAAAATTAAAAATAAGAATCTTTCGGAGGATTACCTGGAATACGAGGCAGAGGCCCCGAAAAACGGAAAGATAATCACACCGGATGGTATACAGTACACATTTAGCTTGGATAAAATTAAATACAGCGCGGTATTTCCGCAAGGCAAGTATACTAAATGGTTCGATTATGATAAAATAAGGTGTATACCGGTGGTGAGAACACGCAGAAACGGAGACTATATGACCATCAGAGGAGGTCGTAAAAAGCTGAAAGACGTTTTTACGGAAGCTCATATCGGTGCAGACAGGCGAAGCGAAATCTTTCTTTTAGCGGATGGAAACCATGTGATATGGGTTCCGGAAATCCGTATGAGTGAGGAATTTAAGATTGATGAAAATACAGAACGTGTCTGGAAGGTAACTGTAAAAGGAGAGGAATAAGGTTATGGCAGATAAGCTGGAAGTGTTATTCAGTGAAGAGGTGATTACTGAAAAGATCAGGGAACTGGGAGAGATCATCAGTAGGGACTTTGAGGGACAGGAAGTAACGCTCGTATGTATACTTAAGGGTGCTTCGGTCTTTACCTGCGAGCTTGCAAAAAGGATAACTGTTCCCGTAAAGTTTGAATTTATGCAGGTTTCGAGCTATGGAAACGAAACGGAGTCGAGCGGTGTAGTAAAGATCCTTCAGGATCTTGATGAGCCCATCAGAGGCAAAAATGTGCTTGTATGTGAGGATATCATAGACAGCGGAAGGTCTATGCACTATCTTCTGGAAGTGCTTTCGGGAAGGGGACCTGCAAGCCTTAAGCTTTGCTCGCTTCTTGACAAGCCCGACCGCAGGGTCGTGGATGTAAAAATTGATTATAAGGGATTTACCATTCCGGATAAATTTATCGTAGGATACGGTCTGGACTATGCTCAGAAGTACAGAAATCTTCCGTATATAGCAGAGGTAACACCGGATGCTAACATATAAACTTGCGTTTATTGTTTATTAAGGAGGGGAACATTGAGTAATAATGGGAGCAGAAATTTAATTGTTTATTTTCTCGCTATTGTTGCCGTTGTTCTGCTTGTTTTCACCATGAGCAGCAGATGGCAGGTAAGGGATACTTACAACTACACTCAGTTTGAGAGTGACCTTAAGGCAAACAGGATCGACACTATAGAGCTGCAGCCTAACGCTGAAACGCCTACGGGTTCGGTTATCGTTACCTTCAAGGAGGACGGTTCGAGCAGGACACTGTATGTCTCGGATATTACGGAGATAGAGGAGGAACTGAAGACTTCTTTCCCGTCTTATACCCAGCAGGATGTGTCGCGCGATAACAAGGTATTCTCTTATGCGGTTCCCATAG
>CAJOPI010000232.1 GCA_905236275.1 uncultured Lachnospiraceae bacterium
CACACCGGATGTCAGGATATGTACGCTCGGACTTACGGAGCACCTGATTTTGCAGATGTTTCATATAATAAAGCATTATATAGTCGAAGGAATCGAGAGCAGGTATTTCTGCGACATAGCGCTCTATATCAACAGATATGCGGATGAAATAGATTTCGGGCGTTTCTACAGCGTTATGGCGAAGATGAATTTCGAAAAATTCTGCGTGATATATTTTACGGAATGTATAAAATATTTCGGAATGACTGAGAAGGCTTTGGACGGCAGGGCAGAGCAGCTTCCAGAGGATGAGACGGGATTTTTCAGGGATATAATTTTTATCGGAAAAGAGGACCTGAATGACAGTGCTTCCTACAGCCTTCTCGGTATCCTTTCTCCCTACGTCAACGGAAGGGACAGCGCGGCAGCCGACAGGAAGGGGAGAATAATTGATACTCTTTTCCCTACGGCTGAAAATATTGATGATAAATATTCCTACTGCAAAAAATATCATTTCCTGCTGCCGGTGGCATGGGTTCACAGGGCTTTAAGGACGATATATTTCAAGCTTACAAAGGGTAAAAAGGTTTATGGTGTCAGGGATAAGCTGAAAAAATCGGAATACAGGATATCCATGATGCAGAATGTTGGGATAATAGATAAATGACAGTTTCAGTTATCATACCGGCTTACAACTGTGAAGCTACAATTGAAAGATGTGTGAAGTCGATTCTGTCGCAGTCCTGTCAGGATTTTGAGATACTGATAATTGACGACGGCTCCGAGGACGATACAGGCGCAGTATGCAGAAGGCTGGCAGAGCTTTCTGACAGGATAAGGCTTATCAGCGCAGAACATGCGGGAGTGTCGCCTGCGAGAAATAAGGGATTGGAGAACGCTTCGGGAAAATATGTCATGTTCGCGGACGCAGATGATTATCTGGAAAAAAACTGTATCTCGCGTATGCTTTCCGCAATAGAGAGCGGCTCCGCAGATATGGCGGTCTCATCATATACGAGGATAATCTACGGCAAAAATTTCCCTGTGGAAAAGCTTCAGAAAAGCGGACTTATAACGAAGAAGGACTATCTTGAAAATACGCTGAAGGACCCGGGACATCACTATTTTGGCGTTCTCTGGAATAAAATTTTCAAAAAGGAAATCATAGAGAGGGACAAGGTAAGGTTCAGGGAAGATATCAGTCTGGGTGAAGATTTCGTATTCTCGCTTGATTACCTTAGAACGGCGGAAAAGGTAAATATAATATCCGACAGGCTTTATAATTACTGCTATCAGGACAGGAGCACCCTTTCGAGGGTTCACAACAAGACGATAGGGAACTGCCGGAACGAGCTGGCGAACAGGATAAAGATTTTTGACAATTATCTGAAGGCGCTGAAAGCGGCAGGACTTTATAAAAGCAGGAGAAAAAGGGCTTTTCACTACTGGATAGTTTTCTATATCCACCAGCTTTACGGTATGCGGAACGAGTATAAATGGACGGCGGCGGAAAACAGTCTGTGGAAGAAGGAAATTTTGTCGAATGACTATATAAAACAGGCTTTGAAGATTTTTTCGGGATTTGAGATTGCGGCGGAATATCTTTTATTTGCAATTTCGCAGGATATAAAGGCTTTCGTAAAGAAGCTGTACAGCAGGAGCAGGAGACGATGAAAAAGATAAAGAAATACATAGCTAAATATAAGGCGGAAAAGGAAAGGGGCAGGGACTATATAAAGTGGCTCATGAAATATACAAAGCCGCATTTATGGAAAATAGCCCTCCTGATGCTGATAAGTATCGGACTTACCTATATTTCGATATATTCCGCCGTTGTGTCGCAGCAGTTGATAGATATGGCAGGCAACGGGCATATCACAGGAACTACGATAGTTGTTTTCATGGTGGTCATGATAGCGATGCTCCTGATAGATACTGTTACGAACCTTGCCATTTCCATGCTGAATGAGAAATATACCTTTGGTATCAGGAAACAGGTTTATGACAAGCTGCTTACTTCCGAATGGCTTGGGACGCAGAAATTCCATACGGGCGACATGATGACTCGAATGACAAGTGATGCCGGAAATGTGGCAAACGGTGTTGTAAACGTCATCCCGAATATCATCGTGCTTTTTATCCAGCTTGTAATGGTATTCATAACCCTTTACGTAAATTCACCGCTGCTTGCGGTAAGTGCGCTGTTCCTGACACCTGTAGGTCTGGTGCTTGCGTATATTGTCGGAAGGAAGCTGAAAAAACTGCAGGTGAAGGTTCTTGAAACCGAGACTGCATACAGATCCTTCATACAGGAGAGCCTTGCGAACATACTTATAGTCAAGGCATTTTCCAATGAGGAACGTTTTTCGGAAAAGCTCACAGAACTCAGGGAAGACAGATTTTACTGGGTATGGAAGAAAAGCAAGTTTTCCGCGCTGACAAATGTTATATTTTCAGGAACTTTTCAGCTCGGATATATGTTTGCCTTTGTCTATGCCTCATGGCAGATAGCAAAGGGTGAGATAACCTATGGTACAATGACGCTTTTCTTAAGTCTCTTCGGAAGGATACAGTCACCGATAGCGAGCATGACGAGGGAGCTTCCGGGGGTTGTTTCCATATTTTCGGCAGCGGGAAGAATAATGGATATACAGGATATTCCCAATGAAAGAAAAGACGACAGCATTTCAATGGGTAAATCCGTAGGTCTCGAAGTCAGGGATGTTTCTTTTGACTATGGAAAGGAAAATATTCTTGAAGACGTGAGCTTCGACATAAAGAAGGGCGAGTTCGCGGCGATAATCGGTAAGTCGGGAATAGGCAAGACTACGCTTATCAGGGGACTTTTAGGATTTATAAATGCGAATAAGGGTCAGATAGAATATTATGATGAAAATGGTCAGCGGGCTGAGATCACCGCAAGCGTGAGAAAGTTCATATCCTACGTGCCTCAGGGAAATACGCTTTTCTCGGGTACGATACGTCAGAATGTACTTATGGGAAAAACGGACGCAACAGATGAGGAAATCAACGAGGCGCTTGACAGTGCTGTCTGTCGGGAGTTCATAGATAAGCTTCCTGACGGTATCGATACGGTTATCGGGGAAAAGGGTGTCGGTATTTCGGAGGGACAGGCACAGCGTATCGCTATAGCGAGGGCACTGATAAGGAAGACACCTGTTCTGATACTTGATGAGGCAACCTCTGCCCTTGACGAAGCTACTGAGGAGCAGTTTCTCCTGCATCTCAGCAGTCTGGATCCGAAGCCGACCTGCCTGCTGATAACGCACAG
>CAJOPI010000233.1 GCA_905236275.1 uncultured Lachnospiraceae bacterium
AGAGAGTGCCTTGGATGATCCTGAGCATATAACTCTTGAAGGTCACGGGGAAGTATTGAGAGATACCTTGTATTATGTCTATATAGAGGTGAAAAAACTCGTAAAATCCTCCGACGACGGAATAAGAATGAAGGAAGGAATAAAGACTGTCATTCTGGGGAGACCGAATGTAGGAAAGTCGTCTGTCCTCAATGTACTTTTAGATCAGGAGAGGGCTATAGTGACAAATATCGCCGGGACAACAAGGGATTCTCTTGAGGAAAGTCTGGTGATATCCGGATTAAATTTAAATATAGTCGACACGGCGGGAATAAGAAATACAGAAGATTTAGTTGAAAAGATAGGTGTAGAGAGGGCGATGAAGCATGCCAAGGATGCAGATCTTATCTTATATGTGTGCGATGGATCGGAAAAATTAAATGAAGACGACAGGAAGATAATATCATCCATATCCGATATGGAGGTGATATGTCTTTTGAATAAGAGTGATTTGGAATGCGTGATATCGACGGAGGATATAAAGAGATTAATTGAATGTGATGTGGTTGAGATATCCGCGTATGAAAGAAGTGGATTTGAAAAATTAAAAGAAATTATAACTAATAAATTTTATTCAGGTGAGATAGGCTTCAATGATAAAATATATATTACCAATGTAAGACACAGGGATCTTTTGAAGCAGGCACTTGACAGCCTGCATATTGCCATTGAAGGTGTTGAAGCCGGTATGCCGGAGGATCTTATAACTATAGATATGATGGCTGCCTATAAGTCTCTCGGAAAGATAATAGGCAAGGAAATTGAGGAAGATCTTGCAGACAAGATTTTTTCTACTTTTTGTATGGGTAAATAGAAAGGTTTTATTATGAGGACTGATGTCATAGTTATAGGTGCGGGACATGCGGGATGTGAGGCGGCTTTGGCTGCTGCAAGGCTTGGACTTAAAACAGTTGTATTTACGGTAAGTATAGAAAGCATTGCGATGATGCCCTGTAATCCAAATGTGGGAGGAAGCTCAAAGGGTCATCTTGTCAGAGAGATTGACGCCCTTGGTGGAGAGATGGGAAAAAATATTGATAAAACCTTTATCCAGTCCAAGATGCTGAATGTTTCAAAGGGTTATGCAGTTCATTCTCTCCGTGCGCAGGCGGATAAGTCAGATTATTCAAGGGAGATGAGAAATACTCTCGAAAATATGGACAATCTTCTTATCAGACAGACTGAGGTTTGCGAGCTTCTTTGTGAAGATGGAAGGGTATGCGGCGTAAAAACAATAAGTGGAGCCGAATACAGCGCAAAAGCCGTTGTTGTTTGTACGGGAACATATCTTAGGGCAAGATGCCTTTGCGGTGAGGTAGTAACTCATACCGGTCCAAACGGCTTGCAGGCAGCAAACCACCTTTCGGATTCCCTCACAAAAAACGGCTTCAATCTTATGAGATTCAAGACAGGAACCCCGGCCAGGGTTGACAAAAGAAGCGTGGATTTTTCCAAGATGCAGGAGCAAAAAGGAGATGAAAAGATTGTTCCTTTTTCTTTTTCCACGGATCCGGAATCCGTAAAGAAGGATCAGGTTTCATGCTGGCTTACCTATACAAATGAAAAAACTCATGAGATCATTAAAAATAATCTTGATAGATCCCCTATTTACGCCGGGATAATAGAAGGAACGGGACCGAGATATTGTCCATCCATTGAAGATAAGGTTGTAAAATTTTCAGACAGGGAAAGGCATCAGGTATTTTTGGAACCCGAGGGATTGTATACGAATGAAATGTATATAGGAGGAATGTCCTCCTCCTTGCCGGAGGATGTTCAGATTGAGATGTATCGAACAGTTCCGGGTCTCGAAAATGCCCATATCGTAAGGAACGCCTACGCCATAGAATATGATTGTATCAGAGCGACAGAACTTAGGAGCTCTCTTGAATCAAAAAAGATAAAAGGATTGTTTTTTGCAGGGCAGATTAACGGAAGCTCCGGCTATGAGGAGGCTGCAGCTCAGGGACTCATTGCCGGTATAAACGCAGCAAGGTACATTAGGAATGAGGAGCCGATCATTATAAAGAGGTCTGATGGATATATAGGAGTTCTTATTGATGATCTTGTTACAAAGCAGACATCAGAGCCTTACAGGATGATGACCTCCCGAGCGGAATACAGACTTCTTTTAAGGCAGGATAATGCCGATCTCAGAATGAAGGAGTATGGATATCGTGCCGGCTTGATTTCTCGGGAAAAATATGAAAAATTAAATCTTAAGGAAAGCCAGATTTCAAACGAGATAGAGAGAGTTAGAAAAGTCAGTATAGGTGCAAATTCATCTAATCAGCAGATTCTTAAGGAGCTTGGAACAACTGAGATAAAAAAATCTATGCCACTTGTGGAGCTTATAAGACGTCCGGAGCTCGATTACGATTCTCTCTGTGGACTCGATTCGGACAGACCGGATCTTCCATGGGATGTGCGGGAGCAGGTAAATATCGGTATAAAATACGAGGGCTATATAGAAAGGCAGCTTAAGCAGGTAGAGGAATTTAAAAGGATGGAAAACAGGATTATTCCGGAATCCTTTGACTATTCTTCTGTTCACAATCTTAGAACGGAAGCTGTCCAAAAGCTTGAAGCCATAAGACCCCGTTCAATAGGGCAGGCATCAAGAATTTCAGGAGTTTCTCCCTCGGATGTATCGGTTTTACTTATAGCCATAAGTTCAACGGAAATCCCACGGAATAGAGGTGTTTAATGAAAAAATTAAATTTAGAATTATTACAGGAAAAATTTTCAGATTTGAACATTTGTTTGAATGATTTGCAAAAAAATCAATTTTCAGAGTATTATTCTTATATGATTGAGGAAAACTCAAAGAAAAATCTGACACGTATAACAGAGGAAAAAGAGGTGGTACTAAAGCACTACATAGACAGTGTTTTTATCTCAAAGTACATAAATTTCCGTGATAATTTAGATTTAAAAATTGTAGATCTTGGCGCAGGTGCCGGTTTTCCCTCTATTCCGCTTAAGATCTGCTTCCCTCAAATAAGAGTGTCTATGATAGATTCTGTGAATAAGAAGGTTGTTTTTCTTGAGGAGTGCATAGAAAGGCTCGGTCTTGACGGAGCAGAGGCGATATGTGCGAGGGCAGAGAATATACTAAAAGACGAAGAATACAGAGAAGGCTTTGATTTTTGTGTTTCCAGAGCTGTGGCAGAGTTGAGGATACTTGCAGAGTATTGTATCCCTTTTGTGAAGGAGGGAGGTTATTTTGTGGCATATAAGTCCGGTTCTGCTTCCGAGGAGATCAGACAGGCTGAGAATGCTGTTTCGGTTTTAGGAGGAAGAGTAGAGAGGATTGAGGAGTTTTGCCTTCCGGGAACAGAAGATAAAAGAACGCTCATTTTTATAAAAAAGATAAAAAGAACGGAATCCAAATACCCGAGAAGGGAAGGGATTCCGTCAAAGAGACCTCTTTAATTCGAGCCGGCAGAATGTGCGAAAAACCTCACTCGTACACTCTTTGCCGTGTCAGTGTCGGTTCGTTGAATTGATAATACGACTGAATTTAGAAGAGTCCGTTTTTGTTTACGGAAGATATTTCTCCTACGTTGTGGTCTACAACATCCCAATGCTCGGCAAGCTTTCCGTCCTCTATGCGGTAAATATCACATACTTTATTTATCATTCCGTTTTTTAGAGTACATTTGAAAAATACATAAACCATATCATCGTCAGATCCGATTTTTACTATATCCATTTTTGGTTCCATCGATAAAAATTTTTCTGCAAATTTTTTGAATCCCTCCCTTCCGTCTTCGACAGTGGGGTTGTGTTGGATATAGTCTTCTTTCATATAATTTTCCAAATTGGTAAG
>CAJOPI010000234.1 GCA_905236275.1 uncultured Lachnospiraceae bacterium
CGGCATATCACCTTTACGTCTGGTACAGGGACAATAAATACTGCGGACGCTGCGGACATCTGACTAAGCCCCACAAAATACAGAGGGCTTTGCAATGTGACAACTGCGGAAATATCATTTTTCCTAAAATCGCACCTGCCATAATCGTCGGGATAACCGATGGTGATAAAATCGTTATAACGCGCTATGCGGGCAGGGAGTACAAAGGTATGTCACTTGTAGCGGGCTTCTGCGAAATCGGTGAGACAGCCGAGGACACCATACGTAGGGAAGCAATGGAGGAAGTAGGGCTTAAGGTAAAGAACATCCGTTATTACAAAACGCAGCCCTGGGGCTTTGACCAGAATCTGCTTTTGGGATATTTCTGCGAGGTCGACGGTTCGAGGGAAATTAAGAGGGACGAAGACGAGCTTGCTGTCGCGGAATGGCTTTCGAGGGATGAGATTAACGAGCCCATGGGACCTGTCAGCATGACGGCGGAAATGATAGAATATTTTAGGACTAATGGTGAAGGGATAGAGTGATTTTATGATAAAGAACCTGATTTTTGATGTCGGTGACGTGCTTTTAAGCTATGACTGGAAAAATATGCTCATGAATCATGGACTGAGTGAGGAAGCGGCGAAGAGGGTTGCCCACAGGATGTTTTATTCGCCCTACTGGGCAATGCTTGATCTTGCGACTGTTCCGGAGCAGGAGATACTTCGCTGTTACAGGGAGACTTTTCCTGATGATGCAGAGGATATGATATGGTTCATAACTCATGGTGAGCTCATGCATATTCAGAGAACGAAGGTATGGGAGCGTATCCATGAGCTTAAGCTTAAAGGCTACAAAATCTATATCCTTTCCAATTATTCGGAAGGACTTTTCAAGAAGCATACGGAAGGGGCATCTTTCCTTGATGACCTCGACGGCGGAATCGTTTCCTATCAGGTTCACTGTATCAAGCCTGATTACAGGATTTATGAACTGCTTCTGGCTAAGTATTCGCTGAAGGCGGAGGAATGCATATTCTTTGATGACAGGCTTGAAAATATAGAGGCTGCGCGGGAACTTGGCTTCAAAGGTGAGGTTGTTGAAAGCGAAACGCAGTTGTTGGAGCTGCTTTCGGAATTTTGAGTTGTTTGGGTGATTTACGAAAGCTTTCGACTTGTTTGCGACGGGGCGTTTCGCTTTTGGGATAGGGGGCTATTGGTTGGATGTCGGCGTGTGACAGTTGTGTTTATTATGTTTATGATGATGAAGAGGAATTATATTCCTGTGAGTGTGAACTTGATCAGGATGAGATGTATAAGTTCCTGATGGGACAGGAATTCGCCTGTCCTTATTATCGTCTTGATGATGAGTATGAGGTCGTTAAGCATCAGATGTGAAGGGAACTTGTTTTCTGCGCGGTGGAAAGTCTTTTTGCGAAGGTTTTAAGATGTTGTTAGTTTCACTAAAAAATCACAGCCAAACTTGTTGCAAATTAACAAATATTAATTTATGCTAAATAAATAACAAAAAACATCTTGACATACTGACGGAAACAAATTACTATTACAAGGTAATTTGACTCACGTTGTTACTGGTGATGCAGGCAAGACTGGGTAAATAAGAAGCAGAAATAGGGATTTGTTTCGTCTTTCTGTGTGATTATTTACGTTCAGTCTTTTTTTATTGTTTTTATCAGCAAACCTGTGGGGAATTTATGAAGATTAAAAAAGTTGTAAACAACAATGTGGTCTGCGCCTTGGATGAGGGCGGGTGTGAAATATTCGTAGTCGGTACCGGAGTGGGTTTCAAGCAGAAGCCCGGCGATGAAATCGATAATGAAAAAATCGACAAGGTATTTACCAATGTTACGGATATCGGAAGAGAGTTCATAAGGCTTGCACAGGAGATACCTTATGAGTATATAAGTATTGCGCTTGAGATTTATGACGAGGCAAAAAAGATACTTCCGAATAATAAGAAAATGAATAAGCGCGTGTCGGTCGCGATTGCCGACCACCTCTGTTTTGCAGTAGAAAGAAAAAAGCAGGGATGCGAATTCGAGAACACACTGCTCTGGGAGATAAAGAAATTCTACCCTAATGAATTTGCAATAGGGAAGAAAGCTATCTCATTAGTAAAGGAGAAGACCGGAGTTGAACTTTTGGAGGATGAAGCAGGCTTTGTGGCACTTCATCTTATGAATGCGAGGGATATGGTTGACAGGGACGA
>CAJOPI010000235.1 GCA_905236275.1 uncultured Lachnospiraceae bacterium
TGCCGATAACCCATTCGGAAACGCAGGCAGTAAAAACAGCTCTGGCGAACATGGTAAGCGGACTTTTGTCTGTATAATCGTCGACAACAAATTATCCTTTCGATAAACCACAATAAAACTACTTTATCATAACACAAGCGGGATGGTTTGTCACACCATCCCGCTTAAAAATAATTCTTTATTTAACCTTTTAATAACCAAACATTCCGAAGATGTCACCGAAGTTATTATAACTGTCGTTGTAACTCTCATCATTCCGGCTTTCCTCATCATCCTGGCTGTTCTGTCTGCTGCTATTGTCCTGGCTCGAATAGGAATTCGCATCAGAGGCACTCGAAAGGGTTACCGAAAAAGTCTTTTTCTCATAACCATATTCATTATCCTTTGGAACCATAGCTATAATCTCAACAGTCTGACCTGCCTCATAATATTTTATAAGGTCTTTTAACTGATCCATGGTCTGAACAGACTGACCATCAAAGGAGGTGATAATATCTCCTTTTTCAAGGCCTGCATTGGCTGCTGCAAAGCCTTCATCAGCTTTCGCTATATAAACGCCCTGCGGCATATTATACTGTGACGCAAGATCACTGGTTACATTTGCACCGGCAATTCCCAAATATCCCTTGTTCTCTTCATCCACCTTTACCTTAGTGGTCTGGTTCATGAGATTTTCAATTATGGGCTTTGCCGTCGAAATAGGAATCGAATAGCCCATGCCCTCAACTCCTGTCTCAGCAAGCTTGGCCTCATTGATTCCGATTACCGCACCATTCATATCAAGAAGAGCTCCGCCCGAATTGCCGGGATTGATTGCTGCATCTGTCTGAATAAGCTTATGTGTACCGTTGTCAAGCTGCAATTCCCTGTCAAGTGCACTTACAACACCTGTTGTAACTGACTGCCCATATCCGAGCGCGTTACCTATCGCTACAACTTCCTGACCAACCTTCAGGCTTGTCGAATCTCCCATTACAGCTATCTTAATCTTGTCAATAGTATCTGATGAGATGGACGATTTTGCAACTGCGATAACCGCAAGATCTGCTTCCTCATCCTCACCCTTAAGCGAAGCGTCAACTGTCGATCCATCGATAAACTGAACCTTTAGCTTGTCTGCCGATGAAACAACATGCTCATTCGTGGCTACCAGAAGCTCAGTATCATTTTCGCCAATTATAATGCCTGAACCTGCCGATTCAGCCTCTGTCTGTAGCTGCTGTCCGAAAAAGTCCTGTGTAGTCTGCGTATAAGCATTTGTAATCGCAACTATCGAAGGCATGACACTTTCTGCAACTGACGAAGCATCTCCTGTGGTTGCTCCGCCCTGTGTTACAGCAGAGGTCGTTGCCAGAGTTTTCGAACCGTCCTGCGATACAGTAGCTGCCACTATGTCACTATCACCTGATTTATCGGCATTGTCTTCGATAACTCCCGATACTGCCTTACTTCCGGCCGAGGTTATAAGATTTGTTACGAATAGACCCGCTCCTGCAAAAGCTCCGAATATCAGTCCCAGAGCAACCGCGACAAGTACCTTCCTGCCAAATCCGCCGCCTTTCTTTTGTTTTTTCTTACTGCCATTGTCATTTTCCGGCGGAATGTGTGCTCCTGCATAACGATACTCATCATATCTGTTCGCATTATTACTTCCGCTTGTTCCTGCGTTGGTTGAACTGTTTGGATAGCTTCCGTAACTGTCCGAGGTAAATCTTCTGTTATCATTAGCGGAAGACTCATTTCTTCCATCCTTATCAAATTCATCGTACATTTTACATACCTCCATAAACTCAAAACTTCTTTGATTTATGAAGATAAGTTTAATCCATAATTGTGTTGCTTTTGTGTTTATGTGATTAAGAAAGGTTGAAGTACTTCATTATATGCATAATAATATGCAAAATATATGCAAAATCCCTGCCGCACAGACTTTACGGCAAGTGCGACAGGGAAAACATTATTCGACAGTAACTGATTTTGCAAGATTTCTAGGATGGTCAACATCGAGACCTCTTCCTACTGAAATATAATAACCAAAAAGCTGAAGCGGTATTATCGCCAGCGAATTGGCAAAATACTTATTTGTCTCCGGAATATAGACAACATAATCCGCTGCCTTCTCAATCTCGGAATTTCCTTCGTTTGTTACAGCCATTACAAAGGCTCCGCGGGTCTTTACCTCAACCATATTCGAAATTTCCTTCTGGTAAAGGTCTTTCTGCGTGGCAACCGAAACCACAAGAGTACCATCTTCTATAAGTGAGATCGTTCCATGCTTTAATTCTCCTGCCGCATAAGCCTCAGAATGTATATAGGATATTTCCTTAAGCTTAAGCGAGCCCTCAAGTGCTATCGCATAATCAATTCCACGTCCGATATAGAAAACATCCCTGGCAGCCACATATCTGTTTGCAAAACGCTGCATTCTCTCCTTTCCGCCAAGAAGAAGGTCTATCTGATCGGGGAGCTTCTTCAGGTCCTCGATATATTCCTTCATTTCCGCGGAACTGATCATATCCCTTGCATATGCGAATTTGATTGCGATCAGATACGCTGCTATAAGCTGTGCCGAATAAGCCTTGGTAGTTGCAACAGAAATCTCGGGACCTGCCCAGGTATACATTACAGAATCAGCCTCTCTCGCAATCGAGCTTCCCACCACGTTAACTATGGCAAGCACCTTGCAACCGCTGCTGTGGGCGAGCCTCAGCGCTTCAAGCGTATCCGCTGTCTCTCCCGACTGACTGATCACTATTACAAGCTCATCTTTAGAAAGGATGGGATTTCTGTATCTGAACTCACTTGCAACATCCACTTCAACAGGAATCCTTGCCATTCCTTCAAGTACATATCTCGCCGATACACCAACATGGTAAGCTGAACCACAGGCAACAATGACGATTTTTCTTAAATCTCTGATTTCCTCATCAGTCATGTTAAGCTCTTCTATCATCACTCTGCCATCCCTTATTCTGGGATTTAAGGTGTCTCTGACGGTCTTCGGCTCCTCGAAGATCTCCTTCAGCATAAAATGGTCATATCCGCCTTTTTCAGCCGCGTTTGCATCCCACTTTATTTCGGTTATCTGCTTTTCGATTTCTTCTCCATCAGCATCATAGAAATTGATTTCATCAGGAGTAAGCCTTACTATCTCCTCTTCACCGATGTAATAAACTTTACGGGTGTATTTAAGAAGTGCCGGAACGTCAGAGCCTATAAACGAGCCCGAATCGTTTTTTCCGACGATAAGCGGGCTTGACTTTCTTGCAGCGAAAATTTCACCCGGATGATCCTCAAAAATTATTCCTAAAGAATAGGAGCCTTCCACGCGGTGGATGACTTTCGAAATAGCCTCCAGCGGATCACCCTTGTAATAATAATCAATAAGCTGCGGGATAACCTCCGTATCAGTCTCGGACTTAAACTCATAGCCCTTCTTTGTAAGCTTGTTTCTAAGCTTAATATAGTTTTCGATAATTCCGTTATGAACGACCGCAATCGTTCCTTTACTGTTAAGATGAGGATGTGCATTGGTTTCTGACGGTTCACCATGAGTTGCCCATCTTGTATGACCGATACCTATATTGCCCGGCATGGTCTCACCGCCATGTGTAAGCTCCTCTAAAGCCTTAAGCCTTCCAACCGACTTGCTTATATTAATCTTTTCTCCGTCAAAAACAGCAAGACCTGCCGAATCATAGCCCCTGTATTCGAGTTTCTCAAGACCGTTAAGAATTATTTCAGCAGCCTGCTGCTTTCCAATATATCCTACTATTCCACACATAAAACCCTCCTGCTTATTTATGTGATACTTAATCACAGTCCCTCTGCGTTTTTTCCGTAGCCTGCATGAACATTCTCAGGAATATTTGTCATGTCCCAGTAATGCCTCCAGTAGCTCTTATTCGCCGTAAGTCTCCAGATAATTCCTTTTCCAAGCTTCCTGTAATTTTTACCTAAAATATATCCCGTCAGCCTTGCGGCGCAGTGAACGAAAAATTTAGGGATAAGATAAGCCTTCCCATTACTGATCATATAGGCAACCGAACCCCTGATAAGCTTCTTACCCTCGCTCTCACTCGAAACACCCTCAAATACCTCAGGATGATCCGCCTGTGAGGCACCAAGATCAAAATTCCTTTTCAATTGCTGCTTTGCCGTATAATTATGGGAATGAACTACCTTTGCATCTGCTTTATAATAAATATAATATCCCGCATTTATAGCCTTGCAGGCGTAAATCATATCCTCATTAAAAACAACCCTGTTGAAAAATCCGCCTAAACTGTCGAATATATCTTTCCTGTAGCAGGCGCATACATCCGAACAAAAGTAGGTTTTTATTCCCCTTAGCTCCAGATCTTCGGCTCTTTGAATCCTGTCCTCGTCCGGATAGTTAAAGAAACGGTTATACTTCTCGATAACCCCCGCCTTCTTTGAGGGAAGCTGTCTCGCGTAAGAAACCGCAGCTTTATCGTCTTCTTCAAAGGGTTTTAGAAGATTTTCGATAAGTCTGTCATCTGCCGGCATTGCGTCCTGCGTCATGAAAAGAATAAAATCTGCCTCGGACTTAGAAGCTCCGAGATTTCTGCTTTTCCCATGATTAAATTCTATTTTAGACTGATGGTATATGTCAATATTTTTATATCTTTCACCGAAATCCGTTCCGAAAAGAAGATTCTCAAGATACTTTTCTTCGGTATTCATGATAATTATTCGGTTAGGCTTTACAGTTTGTCCTTCAAGCAGTTCTATAAGCTTAAAAAAACTTTTGTCCGGTCTGTAGGTTAAAATGATAATATCCGTCTTCTTCATAATAATCAGCTTTCCATTAGAACAACATGCGCCGATGCACTAATGCACCGGCGCATTACAAATATCATACTCCGTATCTTGTTTTATCTGATGCGATCTTGTCGCTTATGGCCTTTACCGTAGAAGAAGGCGAATAATCAGACTCTCCGTAAAGGAACTGATGCAGTGCTTCGACATTTTCCGCAAAATCATTGGCAACTACGCTGCTCCCGGCATTTCCCATCGTTCCGGTGGAATTGTCCGCCGGAAAACCGCTCTGTGCCGTAACCGTAAAGCCTGCAGCCCTTGCCGCATACGCAACAAGTTCATCCTTCGAAAAGCTTGTCTTGATCTTGGGGAAGACCCTGTCTATCAATTCATTTATTTCCGATACATTTGCTGACTTAAGCTTCTCCGCAACCTGCATAAGCACCGTTCTCTGTCTTTCAGCCCTCTTGAAATCATCACCCTTTGTGTATCTTATACGGCAGTAAGAGGTTGCCTGAA
>CAJOPI010000236.1 GCA_905236275.1 uncultured Lachnospiraceae bacterium
ATCATGATTTCTCATATATTTTGCAACAGCTTCCTGCACCGATGCCGAGATAAAGAAATACTGCTGCTTAAGTCTGAGCTCTTTACCCGCATAATGATTATCATTCGGATAAAGAACCTCGACTATGTTCTTTGCAAGGTTGTCCTGTTCTACAGCCTTGCGGTAGTCTCCTTTGTCAAAGGAGTCAAGCTGGAAGCACTCAACCGGCTCTGCGTCCCATACACGAAGCGTGTTTACGATGCCGTTACCGTAGCCGATAACCGGCATATCATAGGGAACAGCCTGTACCGACTGATAGTCTTCCTGTATAAATTTATTCCTGCCGTTTTCGTCCGTTACGACTCTTACATAGCCGCCAAACTTAACTTCTTTTTTATACTCGCGTCGGCGAAGTTCGAAGGGGTTGCCGTCACGAAGCCAGTCATCCGGTATCTCTATCTGATAGCCGTCACGAATCTTCTGTTTGAACATTCCGTAACGGTAGCGGATGCCGCAGCCGTAAGCGCTGTAACCCAGTGTTGCAAGTGAATCCAGAAAGCAGGCTGCGAGTCTTCCGAGACCGCCGTTGCCGAGCGCGGCATCGGGTTCCTGATCTTCTACTGCATTTAAGTCTATTCCCATCTCATCAAGGGCTTCTTTAACCTCCTTATATTCGCATAAGTTTATAAGGTTGTTTCCCAAAGCGCGCCCCATGAGAAATTCCATAGACATATAGTAGACAATCTTCGGGTCCTGTTCCTCGTAAGCCTTCTGGGTATCCATCCAGTTTTCTATTATCGTGTCCTTTACCGATATGCAGACAGCCTGAAAAATCTGCTGCGCATCGGCTTCTTTAATGGTCTTTCTGAAAAGAACCTTTACGTTTTCCTCAATAGATTTCTTGAATTTTTCCTTGTCGAACTTTCGTGAATTGAACAATCTGTCCTCCTCGCCCGCTCAGTCGTCAGCACTTCTCAACGCCAAGCTTTACATGCTCACCATTGATATTCCACTCCTTGGAATATCCAACTGCGTTACCGATTGCTATTTTATCAGCCATGGCCTCCTTCATCACGTATTCCCCGTTCCTGTTGAGGTAATCTCCAAGCCTGTCATTACCCTCGAGGGAAATCGTGATCTTGTCCATAACTTCGAATCCGGCCTCCTTTCTCATCGTCTGGATTTTGGAAATCAATTCTCTTACCATACCTTCTTCGATAAGCTCCTCAGAAAGATTCGTATCAAATACAACGGTTATGTTCGCATCACCCTGTTCCACATAGCCCTCTTTCTGACTCATTTCAATGAGAAGGTCCTCCTTTGATAATACAACCTCTGTACCGTTTGCGTCAAATTTAAGACATTCGCCGCTTTCAAGTTTATCCATTGCCTCGTTTCCGTCGAGCAAGCTCAGATACTCCCTTATCTGATTAAGAACCTTTCCGTACTTGGGTCCTACCGTACGAAGCTGGGGCTTGAAGGTGTAGGTGGTAAATTCACGCACATCATCAGTAAAGTCAACCTTCTTCACGTTAAGCTCGTCCTCGATGATTTCCTTATAGAAGTCGGACATATCCCCGCCTGCACGAACGAACATCTGCGGAAGAGGCTGCCTGTTCTTCATATTGCAGGCATTTCTTGCCGCACGTCCGAGAACTACGATATCAACTACCTTATCCATGTCCTCTTCGAGCTTTTTGTCGATAAGCTTCTCATCAACCGTCGGGAAATCGCAGAGGTGGATTGACTCCGGAGCATTCTTGTCAACCGAGCATACAAGATTCTGATAAATCTGCTCTGTCATGAAAGGTATCATGGGAGCCGCAGCCTTTGAAATCTCGACAAGTGCCGTATAAAGGGTCATGTAGGCATTTATCTTGTCCTGCTCCATTCCCTTAGCCCAATATCTCTTTCTCGAACGGCGCACATACCAGTTACTCATCTCGTCGACAAACTCCTGCAGAGCCTTTGCCGCCTCAGTAATTTTATAATTTTCAAGGTCCGTATCAACCTCTTTAATGGTCGAATAAAGCTTTGACAGAAGCCACTTATCCATTACGGAAAGCTTCTCATAGTCGAGGCTGTAGTTCGAAGCATCGAAATTATCAATATTAGCATAAAGGACATAGAAAGCGTAGGTATTCCAGAGGGTTCCCATAAACTTTCTCTGACCTTCCACTACCGCCTTATCATGGAAGCGGTTCGGAAGCCATGGAGCACTGTTCACGTAGAAATACCAGCGGATGGCATCCGCACCATGCTTCTCCAGAGCCTCGAAGGGGTCAACCGCATTGCCCTTTGACTTACTCATCTTGTTTCCGTCTTCATCAAGCACAAGTCCCAATACGATAACGTTCTTGTAGCAGGGTGAATGGAAGAGCAGCGTTGACTCAGCGAGGAGTGAATAGAACCAGCCTCTTGTCTGGTCTACAGCTTCTGAAATAAAGGCTGCGGGATACTGACTCTTAAATAATTCCTCATTTTCAAAAGGATAGTGATGCTGTGCGAAGGGCATTGCTCCTGAGTCAAACCAGCAGTCGATAACCTCCGGCACCCTCTTCATCTTTCCATGACATTCAGGACATTCGCACTCAATCTCATCGATATAAGGTCTGTGAAGCTCGACTGTCTTTGCCTTCTCATTTCCCGAAAGCTTAAAGAGTTCCTCCCTCGAACCAATGGAAATTCTCTTTCCGCAGTCAGGGCACTCCCAGATATTAAGCGGTGTTCCCCAGTAACGGTTTCTCGAAACCGCCCAGTCCTGGATGTTTCTCAGCCATTCACCGAAACGTCCGCTTCCGATGGTCTCAGGAATCCAGTTTATCTGGCTGTTGTTCTCGATAAGCTCATCCTTAACCTCGGTCATCTTGATAAACCATGACTCTCTTGCATAGTAGATAAGCGGAGTATCGCATCTCCAGCAGAAAGGATAGTCATGCTCGAAGTTCGGTGCGCTGAAAAGAAGTCCCCTTGCATCGAGGTCTTTTAAGATTTCAGGGTCAGCCTTTTTAACGAAGAGTCCGGCAAAAGGTGTCTGCTCCGTCATGTTACCCTGATTGTCAACGAACTGAACCAGTGGGAGGTCATATTTTCTTCCCACGCGGGCATCGTCTTCACCGAAGGCAGGCGCGATATGAACTACACCTGTACCGTCTTCCATAGTTACATAATTATCGCAGACTACGAAATGTGCCTTCTTTCTCTGCTTGTCAGCCTCGGCACCTGCGCATTCAAAGAGCGGAACGTACTCTGTATGCTCAAGGTCCGTACCCTTGTATTTTTCAAGGATTTCGTAAGGCGAACAGGGATTTCCCTCTCCGCCGAGTACCTTTTCAAGAAGTGCTTCTGCAAGTATATAGGTATAATTATCGGCTGTCTTAACCTTAACGTAGGTCTCCTCAGGATTTACGCAGAGCGCAACGTTGGACGGGAGTGTCCATGGCGTTGTCGTCCATGCAAGGATATATTCGTCCTTACCTTTAACCTGAAAGCGCGCGATTGCCGAACGTTCTTTAACTGCCTTGTAGCCCTGTGCAACCTCATGGCTTGAAAGCGGAGTTCCGCATCTGGGGCAGTAAGGAACGATCTTAAATCCCTTATAAAGAAGTCCTCTGTCCCAGATATTTTTAAGAGCCCACCACTCGGATTCGATATAATTATCCTCATAGGTAACATAGGGATTTTTCATGTCTGCCCAGAATCCGACAGTTGATGAGAAATCTTCCCACATTCCCTTGTACTGCCATACCGATTCCTTACATTCCTTAATGAAGGGTTCAAGACCGTACTTTTCTATCTGGTCTTTTCCGTCAAGACCAAGCTTCTTCTCAACTTCAAGCTCTACCGGAAGTCCATGTGTATCCCAGCCTGCCTTTCTCGGAACATAATAGCCCTTCATGGTTCTGTAACGCGGAATCATATCCTTTATTACACGCGTTAAAACGTGACCTATATGGGGCTTTCCGTTGGCCGTAGGCGGTCCGTCATAGAAGGTATAGGTCTCGCCCTGCTTTCTCTGCTCCATTGACTTCTCGAAGATGTCATGGTCTTTCCAGAATTTCTCAATCTGCTTCTCTCTTGATACGAAATTCAGATCAGTATTGACTTTCTCGTACATTTTTCTCCTCCATAAATCAGGCTATTAAAATGTAAAAAGACCCCGTCCTATATTGTCTATAGGGCGGAGTCTCATATTTTCCGTTGTACCACCTATACACACCATCATGTGCCATCTCTGTAACGTGAGATGAGTACGGATCGACTTAATGAGTGCGCCTGATTTCGTCAGGAAACACCGTTCAGAGTCACAGCTCGGAAGTGATTTTTCGTCATAGCCTTTTTTCTGTATTTTGTTTTGACCTTGTTTTCAACAACGGCTTTATTATACTGAAAAAAACGCATTTATGTCAAGTAGTTATCCTGTTATCAAGCCTTCGATTATGCTATAATTATTTCATGAAAAAGAAATCTGACAAACGTTTAATCTATCCGGATCTTGCAAAAGGCATTGGAATTATCCTTGTGGTTTTGGGGCACATCGAATACATCTCACTGCCCTTAAGGAATTTCATTGTGTCTTTTCATATGCCCTTATTTTTCGTGATTTCAGGCATTCTTCTGAATGTCACCGGTGATGAAAATAAGGAATACAAAGCTGTTGTCTCAAAAAAGGCAAAAAGTATTCTCCTGCCCTACCTTTATTTTTCCATTCTTGATACCTTAGTCTATCTTATCTATTTTTATGCCACAGGCAGAGATGGGGGATTTTCAACAGCAGTCTCCTACCTCACAAATACGGTCACCTTTTACGGAATATCAGTGCTCTGGTTCCTTCCGGCACTTTTTGCTTCCGAAATAATCTTCATAAATATAAGAAAGAAATGTTCCTTTATACAGATATTATTTATCTGCATAATTTTTGTAGCTCTGAGCATTTTCCTGAATAATAATCTCATTTTACTGAATATGCTCTATGGAAACCGTATATCTTTTGCAGTTTTCCATCTTTTGGCGGTTGCTGTCCTAAGACTTCCCGCCTGTATGTCTTTCCTTGCGGCAGGTTATTTTACCTATCCGCTCATAAACCGTTTTCTCCTGAAGAGGCCACTCAGAAGCCTTATCATAGGATGTTTACTTCTAATTGCGAGTTACATTACAAGCCAGATGAACGGTGTCACCGATTTACATTATCTCGTTTTTAACAGTATGCCCTTATACATCGTGTCATCTTCCTGCGGTGTATTCGGAGTTATAGATTTATGTGTTGCAGTTGAAAATCTTCCGTCAAATTTCTTCAATTCGCTTATGACTTTTTTCGGAAGAAATTCCCTAATTGTAATGCTCACGCATCTTGATTTTTACATTTTATATTTTGCAGAGGTCGGAGGGCTTCATTTTTCAAAGCCTTTACTCGGCACTCCTTCACACGATGTCCTGCTCTCTTTTCTGTCTTTAATCTTCGTGCTTTTGGCAGAAACCTTTATCATAATTTTCGTTAACCGTTTCTGTCCTTTTTTATTAGGAAAAAATAAATCTATATGAGGAGGTATCCCGAAAATGAACAATGATGAAATGCTGAAGGAACTATTGGAGACCAGCCGCAAGAATGCTGTCTACCAGAAACGCACCATGCAGATTTTATTCGGTATCTTTCTGATAGTGCTGATTTCGACTATCCTCGTACTGCCGCAGGCTTTGTCTCTCATTTCCTCTGCTCATGGAATGATGTCCAAAGCTGAGGCAAGTCTGGAGCAGATAAACGAGATGACGGTTTCCATCACCGAAACCAGCCGAAACCTCAATCAGATGGTTTCACAGAATGCCGTTCCCTTAGCTGACTCCA
>CAJOPI010000237.1 GCA_905236275.1 uncultured Lachnospiraceae bacterium
AAAATTTTCGTCACAATACTTATCGCATTTACTCTGATAATCAATGCGATATTCATGAATAATTTCATCTTCTGCTTTATTCTCTACACCTACGGAAGCCTTATGGCAGTATGGTTTTTCCAAAAGCACAAGATTCAGAAGTCGCTCCCCATGGCGCTTGTAACCCACAATCCCGTCCAGATAATCCTGAATACCTACGTAATCTCTTTCGTGATAATCAAGTATCATCTGTCGGTTATTAACCTTTATAATTTTCTTGCAGTCTTCACACTTTATTTTCCGGCGCTTATCTGGGAGGTTTCAAGAAAGATAAGAGCTCCGAAGGATGAAACCGAATATGTCACCTATTCAAAGCTTTTCGGCTACAGGAAGGCGACTGATTTTATATTTATCATCACCTGGGTTGATATCATCACCAACTTCATCCTTGTCTGGAATCTGAATAAAATTTCCGTCGTCGCGCTGCTGATAGACGTAGTCTGGATGTCCTATATTTTTATAGACTTCAAAAAGAACCCGACCCGCTACAAAATCGTTGATAAGGTCGAGAAATATACCTATATACAGGAGTCAATCATGATCATAACGGTTGTGGTCTACCTGCTCTTTGGGAAAATCTGAGGTTTTTACAGATGGATCAAAATAAGCTTAAAGTCATTGAATTTGACCGCGAGGAAAAATATATACGGGATTTTCTGAATCTTGCAAAAAAGCTCTACAAACCTGAGTTTTACTGTGAAAATGTCAATGAAGTCAGGGAAATACTTTTAGAGGAACATGTTCTTTCAAAATATTTCTCTATACGGAAACTCCTTGTGTATTATGAGGCTTCTGTCGTTGCAAGGTGTATACTTACGGAATACGAAGGCGACAGCAATTTATATATCGGCTTTTTTGAGTCTGTCAAAAGCAGAAAAATCGCAGGAAAGCTTTTTGAATACTGTGAAAATTATGCTCTGAAAAATTCCTATAAAAGAATCGTCGGACCGGTAGATGCGTCCTTCTGGATAAAATACAGGCTTAAACTGAATCTTTTTGACGAAAAGCCTTATGTCGGAGAGCCTTACAACAGAGAGTATTATCCCGCCCTTTTCAGAGACTGCGGTTTTGAGCTGACCGATTCCTATAGTTCCGTAAGATACCTGAATATAGAGAAGGATTATCACGACGAAAAACTCGAAAGCATTTATTCTCATTTTGCCGAAAAGGGCTTTGTTATAAAAAGTGTTAAAGCATCTGATTTTGATAAATGCATAGAGGAAATCTACTCTCTGATGACGAAGCTCTACAGCACTTTTCCATTATTTAAAAAAATTGACAGAGCGGACTTTCTGAAATGCTTTAACCGTTACAGGTATATTCTGGATTTTGACTTTGTAAAGATGGCCTATTACAAAAACAGGGCTGTCGGTTTTTTTGTGGCGATACCGAATTACGCTAATTATCTGTACAATCCAAGTCCTGCAAAGCTGATAAGGACCGCCGCCCAGCGTTTTCGGCGGTCGGACTACGTACTCATCTATCTTGGAAGCCTGCCCGACTATAGCGGACTCGGCTTTGCACTTGCCGCTTCAATGCTCAGCGAGCTCGAAAAACATGGTGCCACGAGCATCGGAGCCCTTTCGCATAACGGGCGGAGTGGGAAAGCTTTTGCAAAGGAACTGCAGACCCTGAACTACGAATATGGGATTTTCTCGAAAAAAGTCGAGTTATATAACCTTTGACCTTTTAACTCTTACATCTTATAATGTATGTATACAGACATCAAAAACAAATATCTAAAGAAAGAAAGAAAGATACTGATGATTGAACTTTTAAGCAACAAAATTCTTATAACCGGTATCTGCGCATGGGCAGTTGCGCAGGTACTCAAAATGATACTGCACACGATCACAACCCGTACACTCGACTGGCACAGGCTTATTGGAGACGGAGGAATGCCAAGCTGTCATTCAAGCACTGTGACCGCAACCGCTCTTATGACAGGCTTTCAAAATGGATTTGACTCACCGATATTTGCCATCGCAACGATACTTGCCGTCATCGTAATGCACGATGCAATGGGTGTCCGTCTCGAAACCGGCAAGCAGGCAAAGCGGCTCAACGAAATGGCTGAACTCTTCGCCCACCTCGGAGAGCCTTCCTTAAGCTTCGACACCAAGCTCAAGGAATTCGTCGGACACACTCCCATGCAGGTTGCCGCCGGCTTCCTCTTAGGAATTATCGTTGCCTGCATCTCTAATTTCAAAGGCTGGTAATACTCTGCCGCAGGTTTTATAAAATGATGACTTTTGACCCTGACATCATAAAATAAGTCCTTGAAAATGTATCTTTCTGCATTTTCAAGGACTTATTTTTTTATGCTAAATCTTCTCCGTTTGTTGAGATTACCTTCTTGTACCAGTCGAAGGAATCCTTTTTACGGCGTGCTAAGGAGCCTGTGCCGTCGTCATATTTTTCTACATAAATGAAACCGTAGCGCTTTGTCATTTCTCCGGTCGAAGCCGATACAAGGTCGATGCAGCCCCAAGGTGTGTAGCCCATAAGGTCAACGCCGTCTTTAACAGCTTCCTTCATCTCTGCGATATGCTGTCTTAAATAGTCTATCCTGTAGGAGTCGTGTATGCTTCCGTCCTCTTCGATAACGTCTTTCGCACCGAGGCCGTTCTCAACAACCATAAGCGGTATCTGATAACGTCCGTAAATCTCGTTAAGGCTAATTCGAAGTCCCTTCGGGTCTATCTGCCAGCCCCAGTCTGAAGCCTTGAGATAAGGATTCTTCACACCACCGATGAGGTTTCCGCCCGAAGTCGCATTTACTTCAGGGTCAGTGGATACGCAGTTACTCATGTAGTAGCTGAAGGTATAGAAGTCAACCGTACCCTCTTTCAGGATTTCGTCATCTCCTGCTTCTTTCTTTATCGTAATACCGTTTTCCTCAAAATATCTCTCTGAATAGGACGGATATTCACCGCGAACCTGTACATCGGAGCAGAACCAGTTTTTCATTCTGTTGTCCTTCTGCCACTCGATGATATCATCAGGATTGCAGGTGTAAGGATACATTGTTGCAAAAATATTCATATCTCCGATCTTGTATTCGGGATAGTTATCGTGCGCGTATTTTACAGCCTTTGCGCTTGCAACGAACTGATGATGAAGTGCCTGGAAGCGCACTGCCGGATCATCGGGAACTTTATTTATCGGACCTGAATAGCCTTTGATCGTTCCGAGTGAAAGCACTGAACCCATAGGCATTGTGCCGGAATTTATCTCGTTGAAGGTGAGCCAGTACTTTACCTTGCCCTTATAGCGGTCAAATATTGTCTTGCAGTAGTTGAAATAGTAGTCAACAAGCTCTCTTCCTGCCCAGCCGTTATATTTCTCTACGAGTGCATAGGGAAGCTCGTAGTGTGAGATTGTGATAAGCGGCTCGATATTATGCTTTCTGCACTCATCTATTACGTTCTCGTAGAATTTAAGTCCTGCCTCGTTTGGCTCGCTCTCCATTCCTGTGGGGAATATTCTCGTCCATGCGATTGAGAAGCGGAAGCACTTGAAGCCCATTTCTGCAAAGAGTGCGATATCTTCTTTATAACGATGATAGAAGTCGATTGCTTCTCTCGAAGGGTAGAATTTATCGTCTTCGAGTTTTACCGTAACTTCTTTCGGTCTGTCTACGGTTCCGTTTGTGAAGTGGTCTGATACTGAGTCACCTTTTCCGTCTAAGTTCCATGCACCTTCAAACTGGTTGGCAGCTGTTGCGCCGCCCCAAAGGAAATCTTCTCTGAATGTTCTCATTTTTTGTCTCCTGTTTTATGTTTCTATATAGTCACGCGACCACTGAACCTTTGAAAAAACTTTTTGCCGCGCAAAAGCGTTTTTGAGCGCGGTCAAAAAGTGTTTTCAAAATTCAGTGGACGCTGGGTTTCAGATTGCTTTAGATAAGCTATTCCAGGTGTCCATGCTTCGACACAAAAATTCGATATCTATTATAACAACGTTATAATATCGCTGCCTTTTTCGACTGTTAATGCGTCGGTGGGGATTACGTCTGCGTAATCGTCTGTGTTTGTGATGATTACAGGGGTATCAATTACGTATCCCTTGCTCTTTATGAGGTCAAGGTCGAATTCGAGAAGGAGATCACCTTTCTTTACCTTATCGCCCTGTGCCTTTATCTTTTTGAAACCTTCTCCGTTAAGCTTTACTGTATCCATTCCGATATGGATAAGGATTTCAGCACCTTTTTCTGTCCGGATGCCAACTGCATGTCCTGTAGGGAAAAGTGTTGTGATGGTTCCGTCAGCGGGAGCGTAAACCTTTCCTTCTGTGGGTACTATTGCGATACCTTTTCCCATAGCCTCTGATGAAAATGCCTCGTCAGCGATTTCTGAAAGGGGCTTTACCTCACCCTTTACAGGTGAAACGATTGTCTCTTCCTTTGAGCCGTTAGCAGCTGCTTTTGCGTTTTCCTTTTTTGCCGGAACTTCATCTTTGTAGAAAATAAGCTCTGAAACCAATCCTACTGCTACGCAGACAAGAGTTACCGCTATAGTTACGAACATTCCTGAAGCATCTTGAGTTGCCGAATTTACGTAAGCAGGATAAGCAAATATTCCCATTCCTGCCATCTGGAAAGCCTTTACTCCCATTGTGCAGAGAACTGCTCCTGCTACGCCTGCGATTGCACAGGTACGGAAGAAGGGAGCCTTCTTCGGAAGTGTAAGACCGTAAATAGCGGGCTCTGTAACACCTGCAATACCTGAGATAACTGCTGCCGGTGCAAGTGACTTGATCTTCTTGTCCTTTGTCTTAGCCCAGATACCGAGACATGCGCCTGTCTGTGCGAAGGTTGTTCCTACCATTGCAACGAGAATGATGTCCTGACCCGAGGTCGAAAGGTTTGACATTGCAATCGGCACAAGTGACCAGTGAAGTCCGAACATAACAAGTATCTGCCAGAAAAATCCTACTACAGCACCCATAAGTACAGGGCTGATAGCATTTATCGTATTGAAGAAAAGTGCAAGTATGTTAGCGATCCCACTTGCTACAGGTCCGATGATCCAAAGTGTAAGGCTGAAGGTAACGAAGGTCGTAATGAGCGGAACAGCAAAAAGCTTGATAACGTCCGGCACAATCTTTTTAACAACCTTGTTCTCGAACCAGCCTGCAAATGCTACCGCGAGGATGATCGGAATAACCGATGAAGTATAGTTTCCTGAAGGCGGCATCGTTACAGGTATTCCAAAGAGGTTTGTGATAACGTAATCTCCGCCTGTAAGATAAGGATAAACAAGCGCAAGACCGAGTATCATACCTTCCATTTCCGGTATCTTGAATTTCTTTGCTGCTGTCATACCAAGTATCGGCGGCAGGAAATAAAATGCCGAATCACCTAACGAATAGAGGAAATTGTAGGTGCCGCTTTTTTCTGAAAGAGTACCGACCGCAACGAGGAGTGCAAGCACACCCTTTACGATACCGCAGGCGCAGAGCACTCCGAGGAAGGGTGTGAATACGCTTGTGATTATGCTGATAAACGCGTTGAAGGGGCTCTGCTTTTCTCCGCCTTCGCTGTCACCGCCGCCTGCCAGAGCCGACTTGCTTTCAAGATGTCCAACATTGATAACTGCGTCAAATACCTGCGGTACATGATTTCCGATAACTACCATGTACTGTCCGCCGGACTGGATTACTGTAACGATTCCGTCCGTACCCTTAAGGATATCGGTATTTGCCTTTGATTCGTCTGCGAGCTTGAATCTAAGCCTTGTAACACAGTGGGTGATGCTCTGGATGTTGTCTTTTCCGCCGACATTCTGGATAATAATGCGGGCGAGTCCATCATACTTGCTTGCCATTTCTTTACTCCTTTTTATAAATAAATTTTTTGGTTCTTTATATATGATGCGTCTGGGTGCACTTGGAAATTCGACGCTTTCAGCGGCTTGCACCCAGCGCAATGGGCAAACGTCAATGACATTTGCTATAATAATAAAATCGGCAAAACCAGAAAACGTGATAACGCTTTTTATGCACATTTTGGCGTGCATCGTCATCTTTTTCGTCTTCAGGTTTTGCCGAATTTAATCGTAACAATCCTAACTTTATTTATTGTTTTATTTGCGGCTGACTACCCTCTCTATGTGGAGTGTGAGGTAGGTCAGCTCCTCCTCTGTAACTTTAGTATTCAGTGCTGCTTCCACATAGGTCTGAACCCTTTTCGCACAGCGGAAAGCCTCGGTATATTTATCCCTTACCTTCTGAAATATTTCCGCATCACTCTCATCATAATACTCTTTTTTAATGGCTCTCATGATAAAGAATTTAAGATGAGTTATAAATCGCTCGTAGGAAATCGAATCCTCCTCAAGCTCGACATTGTAGGTGAACCTTACAATATTCAAGACAGTTTTGATTA